>CAXMSI010000015.1:3122-15687 GCA_964196085.1 uncultured Acidimicrobiia bacterium
AAACATACTGATGGGCGCCAATGGACCGGTAGTGATTGACTGGAGTCAGGCTGCTCAGGGTGACCCAGCGGCTGACATCGCCCGCACGTTGGTTCTGCTCACCCCACAAGCTGCTGCTGATGAGATTGCCGTTTCAACCGAGTTGGCCAACGCCATTGTGCGGTTCGCCTCGGCCTACGCAGCAAAGTGTATGGCAACCATTGGAGTCACAGCTGAAGCTGTTAGCGCGTGGCGACTCCCCGTGATTGCCGCACGGCTCAGTGAAGGCATCACCGAGGAAGCTAAGGCTCTCCAAGCCGAGGTCGCAAGCCTCACCGCTTAGCCCCACCCCAGCGCTCAAGCACCAACTGCTGAACCGTGGGTTGGGGCACGAGATCTAGTCGCGTCGGTGGAGGAGCCGTTCGGTAGCCTCAGCGATGACACTGGCACCAATTGGATCGAAGACGACGGTGTAGTGGTTGAGTTCGTCGAGCGTCGTAACACTGAGGTTCGTCAGCTTTTTTGCGGCTGACGCCGCTACCTCGAGCGGAATGAACCCGCCGGGGTCATTGACGAATCCCCTACCCGCCCGGATGAGTTCAATGGGCAGGGTGAGGTCGTCGAGGGCCTGCCGGACTTCATCGTTTAGGAGGTTGTCAACGCCGTCGGCGCGGATGGCGTCCACGTTGCCCGTTGGGAGAAGGTCTCCGTCGAGGCTGTATCTGACGTATGCCTCGACGTGTTCATTCCACTGGTCGCCCGACAGGGCTGGGTGTGTCCTAAAAAAGTCGAGGTACTCCTCAACTGATCCGAACTCCATCTCGAACCGAGTCAGGGCTGGCCCGATTAATTGGTCCAAGACCTCCTGCGGTGACTGCCCTGCAGGTACTTTGGTCGGGAAACCGCCATCCACGAGTACCAATCCCTTGGTGGGGCAAGGGTGGCGCTTTGCGAACATGGTCGCAACGTACGCTCCCATAGAGTGTCCAACCAACACGCACTCCTCGACGCCGAAGTGCCGAAGTACCACGGCCATGTCATCAACGTGTGCCCGCATTCCGAAGGGCCCCGGCAGTGAGACAGACCCACCTCTGCCTCGAAGATCGACATTGATTACAAACAGATCATCGGCAAGCGCTTCCGCCACCGGAGCCATGAACATCGATGAGGCGGTGAGCCCGTGAAGCAGGAGCACGGCTCCGCGAGCACCTGTTCTTGGACCAGAAGTGAAGGAAGTGAGACTTCCTCCGGCGACGGAGACGAGCTGTTCTTGCATAGGGCGAAAGGTAGTCCAAAGTCCCCGAATGCACCAGCTGTTTCCCTACTGTATGTCCCAGAATGGGCGACACGGACGGGGTTTGAGGGAGACATATGAGCACAGAAAGCGGTTGGCAGCTAGAAGGGAACGCAGCGTCCGTCTATCAAGAGGTGCTGGTCCCTTACCTGTTCCGGCCGTGGGCTGATGATCTCGCCCTTAGGGCAGATGTCCAGCCAGATTCTGTGGTTCTGGATGTTGGATGTGGCACTGGAGTAGCTGCCCGGGCGGTTGCGTCGTATCTGGGTCAGCACGGATCGATCACAGGACTCGATGTCAACGCCGGGATGATTGGGGTTGCAAGGACGATTCCGTTCCCTTCTGACATCACCGTGGACTGGAGGGTCGGGAGTGCTGAGGATCTACCGTTTGGAGACGAAACCTTCGATTGCGTGGTCTCCCAACAAGCTTTACAGTTTGTCCCTAACGTCGGGAAGGCAGCGTCGGAGATGTTCCGTGTCCTGCGTAGAGGAGGGACCGCAACCATCAGCGTTTGGACGGGGATCGAAAACAGCCCCTACGTGCTAGCGATCATGAATGCTGCGTCTGCTCTTGTTTCTGAAGCTGCAGGTGAGGCGATGAGAAGCCCCTTCACGATGAACCGAGACCTCCTTGTCGGGAGCTTCGAACAGGCTGGGTTCTGCAACACTTCGATCGATCGGACGACCATCGCTATGACAATGCCGAAGACCAGAGAGTTCGTCGCAGCCCACCTGACGGCTTTGCCGTTCTCAGCGCAGATTGCTGAGTCGGGATCACTCGAGGCGGTCGTAGACCACATCATGGTTGCACTTGGGGGTGCGGTCGTAGATGGCGTCGGCACCCTGCCAGCGGAGAGTTACGTCCTCACAGCGACCCGGTAAGCAGTTGCTCGGAGAGCTAGCCTCGTCTGAGGTGACACGCCACCAGGTGGTCATCGAGCGACGCGTGCGGCTCAAGGGCGGGAACCTCTACATCGCAGAGCCCCTTTTGCATGATGGGGCACCTTGGGTTGAAGAAGCAGCCGCTTGGAGGGTTGAGAGGTGACGGAACCTCACCCTGCAAGATGACCCGGTCGGTTGAACGCGTTGGGTCTGGCTGTGGGATAGCTGAGAAGAGAGCCTCTGTGTATGGATGCTGAGGAGATTCGTATAGCGTGTTGCGGTTAGCTTCCTCAGCGACCTTGCCCAAATACATCACAGCAACCCGGTCAGACACGTGCTCCACAACGGCGAGGTTGTGAGCAACGAACAGCAGTGTGAGCCCGAGTTCATCTTTGAGTTCGCGGAGCAGGTTGAGTACTTGAGCCTGCACGGACACGTCGAGTGCGGACACCGGCTCATCAGCAACCACTAGGTCAGGTTTGAAAATCAAGGCTCGTGCTATGCCTATGCGCTGGCGTTGGCCGCCAGAGAACTCGTGTGGGTATCGACCTGCATGTGCCGGCTTCAACCCGGTGAGTGTGAGCATTTCCTGCACTCGCAGTTGGCGCTCGTCCTTGTTGCCAATACCGTGGATGACGAGGCCTTCGGCGATTGAGTTTCCGACGGGAGTCCGAGGGTCGAGAGAGCTGTACGGATCCTGAAAGATCATCTGCACCCGCCTTCGGAACGGCGATAACGCCTTGCCCTTCAGGTGAGTGATGTCCTGCCCGTCGAACTCGATAGTTCCAGCAGTCGGCTCATGGAGGCGTACCAACATCCGTCCGAGCGTGGTCTTGCCGCATCCCGACTCGCCCACGAGGCCGAGGGTTTCGCCCTTGCGAATGACCAGATCCACATTGTCGACAGCTTTAACCTGGCCAACGGTGCGCTGCAGAATGCCTCCCTTTACTGGGAAGTGCTTGGTGAGTCCGGTTGCCTTTACGAGGATGTCATCCATTGGCTGACTCTTCGGAGTAGAGGAAACAGCGAGCCTGGTGCGTCGGGGTGATCTGAATCAGTTCGGGTGCCTGCTGGGTGCAAATCTCAAGTTCATTTTCGATCCGAGCAATGCAGCGGGGTGCAAATCGGCAAGCATCTGGTGGGTCGATAAGGCCGGGCACGACCCCTGGGATCACATCGAGTTCGTCTCGTACATCACCGAAGGTTGGGATAGAGCCGATGAGCCCCTTGGTGTACGGGTGGTGTGGGTTTGAGAACAAGGTCTCGACGTCAGCTTCTTCGACGACCTGTCCGGCGTACATGACAAGCACCCGATCGGCCATCTCGGCGATTACACCCAAGTCGTGCGAAATGAGTACGACGGCAGTATTGGAGTTGTCTTTGAGGTCCCGCATGAGATCAAGGATTTGAGCTTGAATCGTGACGTCAAGAGCAGTGGTTGGCTCATCGGCGATGAGTAGCTGCGGATCTTGGGACAAAGCCATGGCAATCATGACGCGCTGGGCCATACCACCCGACATTTCGTGTGGATATGACTTCGCCCGGCTCTCAGGATCAGGGATTCCCACCTTGCGCAGCATGTCTATGGCCTCTACGTTGCGCTCTTTCTTGTCCAGATCTGTGTGAAGTTTGAAGACCTCAGCTATCTGAGCTCCGACTTTGTAGACCGGGTTCAAGGCCGACCCCGGCTGCTGGAATATCATCGAAACTTCTTTGCCGCGCAGATCCTTGAGATCATCGGGCTTCATCTCAACAAGGTTTCTTCCTTTGAACAACACCTCGCCCTGCTTCACAACACCCGGCTTCGGCAGAAGCCCAAGCATGGAGAGTGCAGTGACAGACTTGCCGCACCCGGACTCACCGACCACGCCTAACACTTGGCCTTCATCAACCGAGAAACTCACGTCCCCAACCGCTTCAACTTCGCCGTCACGGGTGAAGAATGAGGTACTCAGATTGTTGACTTCGAGCAGGCTCATTCGTTGAGGCTCGGGTCGAGAGCATCACGGAGGCCGTCGCCCATGAGGTTGAAGCCCAACACTGTGAGCATGATGGCGAAGCCAGGGAAGATGACCAGGTATGGCGATGAGAAGATCTGGTTGCGCTCCGAGGCCAGCATTGAACCCCACTCGGCCAGCGGCGGCTGTGCTCCAAGACCTAGGAATGACAATCCGGCGGCTTCGAGAATCGCTCCTGCGATGCCGAGGGTTCCCAGCACCACGAGCGGAGTGAGTGCGTTTGGCATGATGCGAGTGAGGAGTAGTCGTGTTGAAGATGCGCCCAGAGCTTTTGAAGCGGCTACGAAGTCGATCTCTTTGATCGACAAAACGGACGCGCGGGTGACTCGCGCGTAGGAGGGTATGGCCACTATGGCAATGGCCAACAGGGCGTTCTTTAGCCCGGGACCGAGCACAGCGACGATGGCGATGGCCAATAAGAACGCGGGGAACCCGAGGATGACATCCATGATTCGCATGATGAGGTTGTCTACGAACCCGCCCCGGTAGCCGGCGATCGCTCCCAGCGCAGACCCGACAACAATGGCCAACGTAACAGTGGAGAGCCCAAGACTGAGCGATACGCGAGACCCATAGATGATACGTGAGAATACGTCGCGCACGTTTCCGTCGACGCCCATGATGTGTTGTGGTTGATCGGCGGGGCAATCGAGTATATGGATGCAGGGAGGCGTGCGTTTTCTAATGTCCTCGATACCGATGAGTACTTGGTTCGGTTCGTAGGGAGCAATGTAGGGGGCGAAGATGGCAACTAACAGAAGGAAGCCAATAATCACCGTTCCAGCGACCCCAATCTTGCGACGGAAGAATCGCCTCATTGCGATACGCCACACCGAGGCAGGGTTCTCCAAGTAGAGGTCCTCGTTTGAGGCAAGTTGCTCGATGAGAGCGGCCTTGGGCGAGAGAGGCTTGTTGTTCTTTTCCGAATCCATGCTATTCCAGCCTGATTCGGGGGTCGAGGAATCCATATGAGATATCAACAAGGAGGTTCATGAGGACGTAGCCCATGGCAATGACCACCGTGAACCCTTGGATAATCGGGTAGTCCCTCGCGGTAATGGCTTCAAATACCATGCGACCCACCCCTGCAAGCGAGAACACTGTCTCGGTAAGAACTGCGCCACCGAGGAGGGCACCAAGCTGGAGACCGACAATCGTGACAACCGGGAGCAGAGCATTTCGCAAAGCGTGCTTGCCAACGACCCGCTTTTCGCTAGCGCCCTTCGCTCGGGCGGTTCGCACATAGTCACGGCTGAGCACTTCGAGTAGTGATGATCGAGTCATACGAGTGATGATGGACATCGGGATGGTGGCCAGGGCCACGGCGGGGAGGATCAGGTGTTTGATAGCGTCCTTTGCAATAACCCACTGAGCTGTGACGATCGAGTTAAAGATCTCGTGGTTAGAAATGAACTCCCAAAACTTGGCCTTGCCACCTTCGCCAGGATCCCACCCCCACACCTCGTAGAAGGGCACTGAGGAAAGGCCAGCGGAAAGCCGCCCAGAGGGCGGCAGCTGGAACGGCGTATCCTTGAGCACTAGTGCAAAGAAATAGGCGAGGAGTAGCCCCAGCCAGAACACTGGCATAGAGACCCCGATGTTGGCGAGGGTCATGGTGGCGATGTCGGTCCCGGTGTTGTGTTTTCGTGCGGCCAGAATTCCCAGGGGAATACCAACCGATACTGCGATGAAGAGGCCTGCCAACGACAGTTCAATAGTCATGGGGAGGCGCTCGACGAGAATTTGAGTGATAGGGCGGGAGAACCGGATGGACTCTCCGAAGTCGCCGTGAGCGATGCCGTTGATATAGATACCAAGTTGCACAGGAACGGATTTATCGAGGCCGTTGTTGGCATCGAAGCGAGCACAGGCTTCCTCTGAAGCTTTCTCGCCAAGCATTGAATGGCAAGGATCTCCAGGAATTGCCCGTACCAGCAAGAACGTCACCAACAGGATCCCAAGCAGAACCGGGATGGTGAGCAAGATGCGGCGGACAATGTATGAGAGCAAGGGGATCCTTTTGAGAAAAGGGTTGTCTGGGGGGCGCCTTGCGGTGCCCCCCAGACTGTAGTTATTGGGGTTTAGCCTTCAGCGTTGATTAGGCCGTTCCATAGGTATGCGAAGTAGTCGAAACCACCGGTGTTACCCGTGTGGAGTGGGTTGGCGGCATCGAGGCCGACTGCCCATGAAGCAACTACGTCATTTGCATCGAATGTTGAACCATCGTGGAAGACGACGCCTTCACGCAGCGAGCAGGTCCAGAGCGAGGTGTCCTCGTTTGGTACGCACTCGGTTGCAAGACGTGGCACGGTTTCACCCGAGTCAGTCTTGTATGCGAAGAGCGGCTCAACCACTTGCTGGCAGACCGACAGTGACTCACCATCAGTCTCGTCAGCACAGTAGAAGCTGATTGGCTCAGCGTTCTGCATGTACACCAATGTGTCCTTGCCCGGGTCCATGAACTCGAACTGTGGAGCACCATAAGGTGGGTAATGAGCACCCTGGACGTACGAGGCGGCTGCAGCAGCTGCAGCACCGTGAACAACAGGGATCATTGGAACGAGTTCCTTGATAGCGTTGTTAGCGGTCTCGTAGAACGGAGCAGCCACGGCAGGATCGCCGATTCCAGAAGCAGTCGTTAGCGCTTCAAAGATAGCTGGATGCGGAGTACCGAACTGTGGGTTCGCTTCAGCAAAGTGGAAGTCCAAGAAGTTGGTGACGTGCGGGTAGTCAGCACCCCAACCAAGCAAGTGGATTCCTTCTAGGTTGCCCGAAGTGGACTCATCAATGAACTCACCTGACTCCATTACAACGATTTCAGCAGTGATGCCAATGTCGGCGAGCTGTGCCTGAAGATCGGTAGCCACAAGGCTTGGATCTGGCAGGTAGCTGCGGAATACATCGCGGTAGTAGATAGTTGTCGAGAAGCCGTCAGGGAAACCAGCGGCTGCTAGCTCATCCATGGCATCTTGAGCACTGAAGTCGTACCAAGCTTCGCCCACGCAACCGTTTTCGATAGCGCAAGGGGTGAAGTGAGTAGCTACTTCGGAACCGGCTGGGTAGAAGTTGTCGACGAGACGTGCACGGTCAATACCCTTAGCAACCGCTTGGCGTACTGCAACGTTGTCGAACGGTGCGAACGTGTTGGTCAATCCAATGTACAGAACGTTCTGTGCAGGGATGTCAATCAGGTTCAGCGTGTCGTCAGCGGCAATGCTTGCCAAATCGTCTGGACTTGGGTTGGCAATCATGTCGACCTGTCCGGACTGAAGCTCGAGGAGACGCTGTGCGCCTTCTGTTGCCCAGCGGAACACGAGTGTGTCGAACGCTGGAACCTGTCCGTAGTAGTCCTGGTTGGCTGTGTAGACGATTGAGTCTCCACGGTTCCACTCAGAGAAGACCCATGGGCCTGTGCCGATTGGGTTGTCCAGTGGTGAACCGCCTGTTGCCAGAATGTGCTCTTCCGGCTGAATGCCGAATGGTGTGAACGCAGTCTTGGCAAGGAATGCCGGGTCAGGGCCACAGAGGGCAAACTCGACTGTGTAAGCATCAAGTGCTGTCACAGAATCGATCTTGCCGCCGTAGTCGCATCCAGCTACCAAGGCTTGGCCGTGGAACTCTTCCATTGGCTCTGTTGTTGCTGGCTCTGTTGTTGCTGGCTCAGTCGCTGCCGTGGTGGCTGCCGTGGCTGCCGTGGTGTCGTCGGTTGCGTCAGTGGCGCCGTCCCCGGCACATGCAGCAATCACGAGCAGCATGGCAAGCGCCAGAGCTCCTTTTTGCAGAATTTTCATATTTTCTCCATTTGTATTTTGGATGCCGCTCCCCAAAAGGGTGCAGCACTGGTCAAACCTAATCAATCGGCGTGGCTTGTGTCGCCAAACGGCGCTCGGTTGGTGGGCCGGCGAAGCATTGAGCAATTGAGGCGTAGGAGGCCGCTTCCTCCCCAGAGACCTCTAAATCAAGGGATTCGAGGTGCCGCCTCTGAGTAACCAACAGGGCATAGTCAAGAGAAGTGCCTTCTATTAAATCTGCGGCGTCTTCGTTCCAAACCCACTTCTGCCCCGATGGCGAAGTGAGCCGGAAGCAGATTGGGTTAGCGGGGGGCTTCAAGCCGCGATTCATGAAGCTCCAGTCAACGGTAACGGTGCCGAGGTGACAGATCGATTTGAGACGATCGGTGGGTTCCGGGGTGACTCCAATTGTGTCGGCAATGTCATACCCGTGCGCCCAGGTTTCCATGAGGCGAGCAGTCATTGAGGACCGGGCGCTCATGGGAGGTCCATACCAAGGCAGTCGGTCCCTAGGGTCGAGCTGAGCGAACGTGCTGAGCATGTCGCTGCGCGCTTGAGCCCACCATGCGCGAAGCCCTCCTCCTGCGAGGGATCGGCCTTTGTCAATGTACTGCTGAGTGATGAGGTCGAAGCCTTGGCCAGCGAGGGTTTGGAAGTGAGCAGCAAAGGCGTCGGCGTCAGCACCGGCTAGGGTTGCCCTGGTATCGAAATAGGCAAGGTGGGCTATTTGGTCCCGGCTGTTCCAACCTTCAGCGGGCGTCGGAGCGTCCCATTGATCTTCTGTCATTCTCGAAAGCAGATCGTCGAGGCTGTCGAACTCGGCTTTCACATCGGAGAGCAGAGCGCCCCAACTCATGCAGTGGCTACCAGCGAAGCGAGTATCTGGTTGGCCTCGACCTGATCTCCCACGGCAACGTCGACCGATTCGAGGATTCCGGCCGAGGGCGCAGCAATGGTGTGTTCCATCTTCATCGCCTCGATCACGACAACCGTCTGGCCGGCGGTCACTGTGTCTCCCGCTGCGGCTTCCACTGACACAACCCGTCCAGGCATTGGAGCGAGTAGCGATCCTGTCGGTACGGCGACGACCGCTGTCGGGAAACGAGGTGCTTCCGTGAACGTGACGGCACCTGCATTGGTGCTCACATACCAAACGAGGTCGTCCTTGTGACACCGGTAAAACGTCTGCATACCGTTGATTCGAATCACCACGCCGTGAGAGCCTTCTTTGATCAGCCTGACGTCATTGAGTGCAACGCCGTCGACTTCAACGTGGAGCCCCGACCGAGCGAACCGGTATCCGACTACGAATGTTTCGTCAGTGGTGGAGTAGGAGACAGTTTGATGCTGCGACGGTGAGTTGCGCCAGCCTGAAGGCATGTTCTTGAGCGAAGATTGCCACCGCAACCGCTGAGTTGATGACCTCCTGTCGGGTGAGAGTGCTTTTACCTAGCTCTGCAGGATCGTTGGTTCTCAAGAAGCTGGTATCGGCGTCGCCAGCCTTGAAGTCGGGGTGGTCCAGGATGTTGACCAGCAGATCTCGGTTGGTGACGACACCTTTGATCTCAGCTTTGCGCAGGGCCGTGGCCAAGGTTCTGATTGCCTCGGCACGACTTGGGCCCCACGCGATGACTTTTGCCAACATGGGGTCGTAGTGAGGCGAGACGGTTGACCCTCTTGCCACACCCGAATCAACCCGAACGGTGTCGGGCAACCGCCACTCTATGAGCTTGCCTGTCTGCGGTAAGTAGTCTTGGGTGGGGTCTTCGGCGTAGATGCGGGCTTCGACCGAATGCCCGTCGACCTCAGCGTCTGAAAGCTCAGGAGACAAGGGATGGCCTTCGGCGATCATGATCTGTTCTCGAACGAGGTCTACGTCGGTGATCATTTCAGTTACGGGGTGCTCTACCTGTAGGCGGGTGTTGACCTCAAGGAAGTAGAAGCGGTTGCCCTCCACTAAGAACTCGACCGTGCCAACGCCGATAAAGCCGCTTGCTTGGCCTGCCGCCACGGCAGCCTCACACAACCGGTATCGGAGGTCCTCAGACACGGCTGGTGAGGGAGCCTCTTCGATGATCTTTTGATAGCGACGCTGGATTGAGCATTCACGCTCGTACAGAGAGGTCATGTTGCCGTGAGCGTCTCCGAGGATCTGTACCTCTATGTGACGGGGCCTAGGCAGGTACTTCTCCAAGAACACTGTGCCATCACCAAAGGACGCTTCGGCTTCTCGGCTAGCTCCTGCAACGGCTGTCTCGAGGTCTGCAGGTGATTCCACGATCCGCATCCCCCTCCCTCCGCCACCGGCCGAAGCTTTGACGAGCAATGGGTAGCCGATTGAGTCAGCGTCCGCCGGTTGGGCCGTTGGCAGCGTTGGCACGCCAGCGTTCCTCATGATGTTCTTGGCTTTGATTTTGGAGCCCATCGAGGCAATAGTCTGGGGACTAGGCCCAACGAAGACGATGCCCGCAGCGTCGCAAGCGTTCGCGAACCCAGCGTTTTCAGCGAGGAACCCGTAGCCCGGATGAATGGCGGTGGCACCGGTTCGGTTGGCAGCCGAGATAATCTTGTCGATATTGAGATACGACTCGGTGGCGGTGTTGCCGCCGAGGGCAACAGCCTCATCGGCCATGACAACGAATGGAGCTTCCTCATCGGCATCAGAGAAGACGGCGACGGTAGCAATGCCCATCTCCTTGCAGGTTTTGAAGATTCGGGCAGCAATCTCGCCCCGATTGGCAACGAGCAGTTTGGTGATCGGAGTTACATCCGGAAGACGCCCCATTGGTTCGTTCCTTTCACCTCGTTGTTGTGAATTGCGCTCAGTAGTAGTCCCAGGGTGGGGCGGGTGTCGCGGGGGTCGATGAGTCCGTCGTCCCTGACCCGGCCAGTGTTGTAATAGGCGCTTGATTCCTTCTCGATCTGCATTTCAATCATCTGGCGGCGGGCAGCTTCTTGTTCTTCGTCGATGTCTTGGCCGCGGGCCTCTGCCGCGGCGCGGTTGATGATTGAGAGCACACCAGCCAATTGCTCGCCCCCCATTACTGCACCCTTGTAGTTAGGCCAGCCGATCACAAAGCGGGGTTCATAGCCGTACCCGCTCATACCGTAATTGCCTGCTCCGTAAGAAGCTCCAGCCATGAGGGCGATGTGGGGTACTTCTGAATTGGCGACGGCGTTGATCATCTTGGCACCGTCTTTGATGATCCCGCCCTGTTCATACTCTTTACCCACCATGTAACCGGTCACGTTGTGGATGAACACGATGGGCTGGTCGTACTGGTTGCAGAGTTGGATGAACTCGGTGGCTTTCTCGGCCTCCGGAGAAAAGATGACACCTTGTTGGTTCGCAATGATGCCCACTGGGTAACCGTGAACCGTCGCCCAACCAGTGATCAGCGAAGTGCCGTAGGTGGCCTTGTACTCGTCGAACTCGGAGGCGTCGACAATTCGTGCGATCACTTCGCGCATGTCGAAGGGTTTTTTGAGGTCGGTTGGGATGATCCCGAGCAGGTCTTCCGAGTCTTCAGCAGGTTCAACAAAGGAGCCGGGTGCCTGGCCTAGCTTTCTCCAGTTGAGGTGGCCAACGATGTCGCGCCCCATGCGGATGGCTTCGTACTCATCGGTCGCGTAGTAGTCGCCAAGGCCCGAAACGGTGGAGTGCATTAGGGCACCGCCGAGTTCTTCGTCAGTCGCTTCCTCGCCTGTCGCCATCTTTACGAGGGGCGGTCCTCCCAAGAACACCTTGGAGCGGTCCTTGACCAGTACGGCGTAGTCACACATGCCCGGTACGTAGGCGCCGCCTGCAGTGGAACTGCCGAATACCAGGGCAACGGTTGGGATGCCTGCTTTGGACATTTGTGTCAGATTTCGAAACCATTTCCCCCCTGGAAGCCAAACGTCGGCCTGGGTTGGTAGATCTGCGCCGCCTGACTCAACCAAGTTGATGAGTGGGAGGCGGTTGGCTCGGGCGATGTCTTGAAGTCGTAGCGTCTTGGCGAGTGTGATGGGGTTCGACGATCCCCCTCGGATGGTTGGATCATGGCCAGAAATGGCGCACTCGACTCCATTCACCACGCCAATACCCGTGACACAGCTGGCAGAAAGCGGAAAGTCCTGGCCCCAGGCAGCAAGGGGAGAGAGTTCAAGGAAGGGGCTGTCTCGATCGAGCAGGAGCTCGAGCCGTTCGCGAACGAGTAGTTTTCCGCGCTTGCGATGTCGCTCAATGTACTTGTCGCCACCGCCGGAGCGAGACTTCGCCATGAGTGCTTCGAATTCTTCGAGGAGAACGGTGTTGCCTGCAACATTGGACTTGAACGAGTCAGAGTTTCGATCAACCTGTGAGTGAATGCGAGGCATACGTGCGACGATAGTGCCCTCAGGCTAGGAGCCCTCGTAGATCCGGCATTCTCCTAGTTGTGGCGGATAAATGTTCGGGTTGTCGGGGATGGCTTTGGTAGCCTCGTATTGAAGAAAGGCACCTCTATTCATCTATCCACAAAAAGATTAGACATACGTCCGTTCACCGAAACAGATGCAGACTCGGTGTTCGAATACATGTCTCACTCAGCAACAACCCGCTTCCTTCCCAAGGGCCCG
>CAXMSI010000015.1:15697-15952 GCA_964196085.1 uncultured Acidimicrobiia bacterium
TCGAGGAGACCAAAGGGTTCGTGGCTTCGTCAACCACGAGTTTTGCGATCTCTCTTTCTGAGGGCAGCACGACCATTGGTCACCTAGAGTTCGGTCCGTGGTTTGGGGATCATACGTATGAGATAGGTTGGGCGATCCACCCGTCTCGGCTTCGAAAGGGTTACGCCCACGAAGCAGCCCGGGCTGCCCTCGAATACGGATTCAGGACTCTGAACCTCCACCGGGTGGTTGCTACCTGCCAGCCAGAAAACGAAG
>CAXMSI010000016.1:0-373 GCA_964196085.1 uncultured Acidimicrobiia bacterium
TGAAGGTGGACGACGCGGCAAGACTGCCGGTCGTGGCACCAAGGGCCAGAAGGCCCGTGGCACAGTCCCAGCATGGTTTGAGGGTGGGCGCACGCCGCTGCACCGTCAGCTTCCAAAGCTGGGCGGCTTCCGCAACATCAACCGCGTTGAGTACAAAGCAGTAAACGTTGCTGTCCTCGACGAGTTCAAGAAGGGTGCTGTTGTCACTCCTGAGGCACTCCGTGCTGCTGGGCTTGCCAAGAAGAAGGGGCTCATCAAGCTCCTTGGACATGGCGAAGTATCAACCGCTGTGACTGTAAAAGTCCATGCTGCGTCCGCCTCGGCAGTTGCCAAGGTAGAGGCTGCTGGTGGCACAGTCGAGATCATCGAGATC
>CAXMSI010000016.1:383-6887 GCA_964196085.1 uncultured Acidimicrobiia bacterium
TACCTAACAACCGGTCGATAGGGTAGAGGCCACAGGCCTCTACCCTTCGACAGTCTTATCGAATCAGAAGGAAACAAAGCCAGATGCTCTCTGTTTACCGACATATGTTCACGATTCCCGATCTTCGCCGAAAGGTGATTTTCACGCTGATGGTTTTTGCTATCTACCGGCTTGGAGCCAACATTCCTACACCGGGAATCAACCTTGAGCGCCTTGACCAACTGGGTCAGGCCGCTGAGCAGAGCGGTATTTTGGGCCTGTTATCACTCTTTGGTGGTGGCCTCGAAAACTTCGCGGTATTGGGCCTGGGAATCCTCCCTTACATCACGGCTTCTATCGTGATGCAGCTCATGGGAATCGTCGTTCCACGCATCCAAGCTCTTCAAGAAGAGGATGATGGACGAAAGAAGATCACGCAGTGGACTCGCTACCTGACCATCATCTTGGCACTTATTCAGTCAACAACGTTTGTGTACCTTGCATTCTCGGGTTCGACGATCCTGAGTGGTGTCCAGCTCATTCTTCCTGACCCTGATACCGGTGGTCTCCCGGTGGGTATAGCGCTCCTTGCAGTGCTCACCATGACAGCTGGTACTGCCTTTGTGATGTGGCTCGGCGAGCTCATTACTGAAAAGGGAATCGGAAACGGTATGTCCCTGTTGATCTTTGTCAGCATTGTGTCTGCAATGCCAGGTCAGTTCACGGGCATCTACCAAGCAACAGCTGCGGCAGGCAACTGGGGACGGTTCGCAGTCTTTCTCCTTGTGTTCCTATTCTTGATCATTGTGATTCTTTACGTCGATCAAGGGCAGCGACGCATCCCAATTCAGTTTGCCAAACGCGTTCGCGGACGGCGGATGCTTGGCGGCAACAGCACCTACATCCCACTCAAAGTCAACACCGCTGGTGTGATCCCCGTGATCTTCGCCACTTCGTTCTTGATTTTCCCCGCACTCATCGTGACGATCATCCCGTCGAACGCTTCGTGGTTGGAGACCGTGCGAGTCTGGGTCGAAGCCAACTACGGCTACAGCCACGGTTCCACCGTTGTCTACATCATCTCTCTGTTCGGACTGATTGTGTTCTTCACATACTTCTACACTGCTATTCAGTTCGACCCGTATAAGCAGGCTGACAGCATTCAGCGCCAGGGTGGGTTCATTCCTGGGGTTCGCCCGGGTCGCGCCACTGTGGAGCACTTGGAGCACATCCTTAACCGCATCACGCTTCCTGGCGCTCTTTTCTTGGGCTTCGTGTCGATCTTGCCTTCAATCTTGTCGAACCTCTGGAACATCCCTATTGGGTTCTCGGGCGTCTCGCTGCTGATTGTCGTTGGTGTCGCCCTCGAAACCATGAAACAGATTGAGAGCCAGCTCACAATGCGTAACTATGAGGGCTTCCTCACCTAGAGGACTCCAGTATGCACGTACTCTTCTTAGGTCCTCCAGGGGCAGGCAAAGGCACCCAGGCCGAACAGGTTGCTGCACATCTGTCCGTTGCACATGTCTCGACGGGAGACATGTTCCGCTCGCTCGACAAGTCGACTGAGCTGGGGGCTCGGGTGGATGCCATGATGAAGGCTGGGGACTTGATCCCTGATGCCATCACCATTGAGATGCTTGAGGGTCGACTCGAGAAGTCTGACGCATCCCAGGGATACATTTTGGATGGGTTCCCCCGCACCCTCGCTCAAGCTGAGAGGCTAGACGAGCATCTGGGAGACAACGGCCTTGACCACGTAATCGTGCTTGAAGTTGCGCGGGAAGAGCTCATGACTCGACTGCTTTCGAGAGGTCGCGCAGACGACACCGAAGAGTCAGTGGCCAACAGGCTGAACATCTACGCCGCTGAAACCGAACCGCTTATTGCCTACTACGAGCCGCGGGGCCTTGTCTCGCGTGTGACCGGGGCGGGCGAAGTGAGCGAAATCACCAAGGACATCATTGAGGCGCTCGTCGTTTCATGATCACCCTCAAGAACTCTTCGGAGTTCGCCAAGATGCGCAAGGCTGGCGCCTGCGTTGGTGCCGTGCACGAAGCCATGAAGCGTCTCGTTGCCCCTGGGGTTAGTACTGCTGAACTCGACACTGTTGCCTACAACATCATCACCGACCATGGGTGCACGCCTTCGTTTCTTGGATACCTCGGGTACGAAGCTTCCATCTGTGCCTCTCCCAACTCGGTGGTGGTTCACGGGATACCTGGTGACTACACGCTGGCCGATGGAGACGTGATCACGGTCGATGTAGGCGCGATTTTTGAAGGTTGGCACGGTGATGCAGCAATTGCACTTGGGGTAGGGGACATCTCTCCCCAAGATCAACGCCTCATCGACGTCACTGAGGCAGCCATGTGGGCTGGACTAGCTGCGGCTGAACCGGGTAAGCGGGTTGGCGATATTTCCGCTGCCGTGCAGGCTGTAGGGGACGCTGCGGGCGTTGGTATCGTGCGAGATTACGTAGGGCATGGAATTGGCAAGAACATGCACGAAGACCCGCAGATTCCTAACTTTGGAGCCGCGGGGAAGGGCTTGAAGCTTCGCGAAGGCATGGCTTTATGTGTAGAGCCAATGTTTAACAATGGGACCCACGAAACAGTGATGCTTGATGATGGTTGGACTGTGGTCACGATGGACGGATCGCGCTCCTGTCACTGGGAACACACCGTGTGTCTCACACCAGACGGTTTGATGGTTACAACAGTCCCAGAGGGTGCCGAACTTGAGTTGGCGCGTCTGCTAGAACACGCCTAGACTTACGTTTCGGCCTTTAGGCCGCGTTTTGTGTGGCAACGGCTACCGGCCAATACCGGGGTTGATGAGGGCAAGAACCCCCAGCACGCAAGCAAGTTTCGACCTTTTCCGACGGAGCGCTTGGGCAAGCCCCTGTGCCGGATGCGGGAAAGCAATTACAAGTATGAGGTGATGACATGAAGGTAAAACCTTCGGTCAAGAAGATGTGCGATAAGTGTCGGATTATCCGACGTCGCGGAAGAGTGTGGGTGATCTGTGAGAACCCCCGACATAAGCAGCGACAGGGATAATTGATATGGCTCGTATAGCTGGAACAGACCTACCCCGTGAGAAGCGCCTAGAAATCGCACTCACCTACATCTTTGGAATCGGGCGCTCCCGGTCCGTTGAGATGCTCAAGGATCTTGAGATTGATGCTGGGACTCGCGTGAGAGATCTCACCGAGGACGAAGTATCTCGTATCCGCCGATACATCGATCAAAACTACGAAGTAGAAGGTGACCTCCGTCGTGAGATTGCCCAGAACATTCGCCGCAAGATCGAAGTTGGTTCGTACCAAGGGCTCCGGCATCGTCGCGGCCTCCCAGTACGCGGACAACGAACACATACAAACGCTCGTACCCGCAAAGGCAAGCGCGTTGCCATTGCTGGTAAGAAAAAAGTCACGGCGTAAGGACACCTCATGGCAGAACCAACAAGACGTGTCCGAGCAGCCGACCGCAAGAATATTGCGCACGGCGTGGCACACATCAAAGCAAGTTTCAACAACACCATCGTCACCGTTTCCGACGTTCAGGGCAACACGATTGTCTGGACTTCGGGTGGGTCGGTTGGATTCAAGGGGTCACGTAAGTCGACTCCGTATGCTGCCCAAGTTGCAGCAGAAGAAGCAGCTCGCCGCG
Organism: uncultured Acidimicrobiia bacterium; assembly: GCA_964196085.1. GTDB lineage: Bacteria > Actinomycetota > Acidimicrobiia > Spongiisociales > JAENVV01 > CAXMPE01. The sequence goes on from CAXMSI010000016.1 coordinate 4,037, forward strand.
CAGGCGAGCACGGCATCCGCAAGATTGACGTGATTGTCAGTGGTTCCGGCTCCGGCCGCGACACTGCGGTACGGACTTTGCAGAACATGGGTCTTGAGGTTGGTGGCATTCGTGACATCACTCCAACGCCTCACAATGGTTGCCGTCAGACCAAGCGCCGGAGGGGTTAACTAATGGCTCGCTACACAGGCCCAACACATAAGGCATGCCGTCGTGCTCGCACCCCGCTATGTCAGTCCAAGAAGTGCGCTGCCGATGTTCGTCCTTACCCACCGGGTGAGCACGGCAAAGGTCGTATCCGTGAGAGTGACTACTCGGTCCAGATGCGTGAGAAGCAGAAACTTCGCTACATGTACGGCGTCCTCGAGAAGCAGTTTCGGATCTACTACCGTACCGCGGCTCGTGCAGCCGGGATCACCGGTGAGAACCTCCTCATCCTTCTCGAGTCACGACTCGACAATGTGATCTACCGCTCAACCTTCGCAGCAACTCGCCCACAGGCGCGTCAGCTCGTGAACCATGGCCATGTTCTGGTCAATGGTCGCAAGGTCGACATTTCATCGTTCCAGGTTTCTGCTGGCGATGTGATTACTTTGAAAGAAAGAAGCCTCGACCTCTTGATTGTGGAGCACTCGCTCGACACCGCTGAGATCGTGGTTCCCGAGTGGCTTGAAGTCACACGCGACGGTCGCAGGATCGTGGTTCGGGATCTTCCAAGCCGCCAACAAATCGATACCCAGATTCAGGAGCAGCTCATCGTCGAGCTGTACTCGAAGTAAGGAACTGACTGTGCTGATTGTTCAACGTCCACAAATTGAAGAGCAGGTTATCTCCGATAACCGCTCAAAGTTCATCGTCGAGCCACTGGAGCCAGGTTTTGGCTACACGCTCGGTAACACCCTGCGCCGGACACTTTTGTCCCGGATCCCTGGTGTGGCGATCTCCTCAGTTCGCATTGAGGGTGTCTCCCACGAGTTCGGGACCGTGCCGGGAGTTGTTGAAGATGTCGTAGACATCATCCTCAACCTCAAGCAGGTCGTCTTCTCATCAGAGGAAAACGCGGGTGCAGTTGCTTACGTTTCTGCAAGCTCGGCGGGTGCAGTTACTGCTGGCCAGATTACGGTTCCCGCAGGGATCGAAGTTGTTAACAAGGATCTCGTCATTGCCACTTTGTCGAAGGGCGCAAGCCTCGAGATGGAACTCAACGTTGACGCTGGTGTTGGTTATCGAGTCGCTAAGGCGGCTGCTGACCAAATCGGAGTCATCCCAATTGACGCCCTGTTTGGCCCAGTGAACCAGGTGTCGTACACCGTCGAGCCAACTCAGGTTGGCATGATGACGAACTACGACCGTCTCGTCCTCGACGTTCAAACCAATGGCGCCATTGACGCTTCAGAGGCACTCTCATCCTCAGGCAAGACACTCGGCGAGTTGCTGGGTCTCTTTGCTGACATGGGTGAGGGTATTGGATTGGAGCTCGGCGATGTAGAGATTGCTGACCCTTCATCTCCAGACCTCGACCTACCGATCGAAGCTCTCGACCTTTCCGAGCGTCCTCGCAACTGCCTGCGCCGCTCACAGGTCAAAACGGTTGGCGAACTAGTGAAGATGAATGACAACGAGTTGCTCAACATCACTAACTTCGGCCAGAAGAGCCTCGAAGAAGTCATTGGAAAGCTTGACGAACTTGGACTGTCTTTGGCAGCCAGCGCTGACGGTGACATCTAATGCGTCCGGTTAAGGGTAAGCGCTTAGGCGGGAGCCCAAGCCACCAGAAGCGAATGCTGTCAAATCTTGCAACCGCGTTGTTTGAGCACGGTCGTATCACGACAACTCATCACAAGGCAAAGACGTTGCAGCCCTACGCTGAGCAGCTCATCACCAAGGCCAAGAAGGGCGGTTTGCATAACCGTCGTCAGGTCCTGCGAGTGATGAAGGACAACGAAGTGATCACGCATCTCTTCGACAACATTGGTCCAAAATACTCCGAACGCGCAGGTGGCTATACCCGAGTAGTCCGGATTGGCCCACGTCGCGGTGATAACACCGAGATGGCAGTCATCGAACTCGTCTAACGACATTGAGTTTTAGCAGCAAGAGGCCGGCCGGCAAGGGCCGGCCTCTTGCGTTGAACTTTAATGCAACCCAACCATGCTTCCTTACCCGCTTGTGGGGAAAACACGAGCCGTTCGGTGGGTGTGCCCGTGGGCTGGGGTGATCTTCAAGTCATATCCCTCGGTTCTGTGTTCGGGTTGATCACTATGATTTGGTGATGAATTCCCGCAACTACTTGAGGTTCTCCCGCTCGGAATGGGCTGATCTACGCGCCTCCACCCCCATGACACTTGGCGAGCGTGATCTCGGAGCCCTTAGAGGGATCAATGATCAGATGTCCATGGTTGAGGTTGAGGAAGTGTTCCTCCCGATGTCTCGGCTTGTCAACCTCAATGTGGCTGCTTCCCAAGGACTCCATCAAGTAACCGATACGTTCCTCGGCAAACCTCCATCTCAGGAACCCTATGTTCTGGCAATCGCCGGCTCTGTGGCGGTTGGTAAATCCACCTTTGCCAGGGTAATCCAAGCGTTGCTCGGCCGCTGGCCGAACCACCCTCGTGTGGCACTCGTACCCACTGATGGGTTCCTCTTCCCAAACGCGGTTCTCGAAGAGCGCGGCATCATGAACCGCAAGGGCTTCCCAGAAAGCTTCGACACCGCGGCTCTCCTCAGCTTCCTAGAAACTGTGAAGTCCGGTGACGCCGCCCAGGCACCGATCTACTCCCATCACAACTATGACGTCGCAGATGGTGAGCACAACCTCGTTGACTCGCCAGACATTATGGTTCTTGAAGGT
>CAXMSI010000016.1:6981-15534 GCA_964196085.1 uncultured Acidimicrobiia bacterium
CTTCGCAGACTTGAGTGACGATCAAGCGGTCATGACTGCCGGAGGCATCTGGGACCTGATCAATGGCCCGAACCTGCGGGACCACATTGCTGCGACCAGAGACCGGGCTGATCTCATTATCAAGAAGGGTGCCGATCATGCGGTCGATGAAGTTTGGCTGCGTAGATGGTGATGGGAGTGAAGTTCCTTGAGTCACTCCGGCGGGATCTCGGCAACTATGTCCCAGACCAAGGTGATGGGGCCCTAGGACGAATTCGGGCGCTGTTGGATCAGCACGAAGAGGCTGCGCTCACAAGGTCAACGTTCGACCCCGGACACATCACGGCGAGCGGATTCGTGCTTTCCCCCGACCGATCCAAAGCACTACTGATCTTCCACCAAAAGCTGCAACTTTGGCTGCAGCCTGGCGGGCACGTCGAACCCGAGGATGACTCTGTAGCAACAGCCTGTCTTCGAGAACTGGAGGAGGAGACAGGGGTCACAGACCTCACATCGCTGGGGTTGTTCGACCTTGACGTTCACCAGATTCCAGATCGCAAGACCGAACCAAGCCACTGTCACTTCGATGTGCGCCATGCGTTCGTGGCGGAGTCTGAGAATGCCTACGCAGGTGACGGGGTCACAGCCGTGCGCTGGGTGGATCTAGACGCAACTCAGGTCAAAGGCGTGAAGCTAGACGAAAGCGTCCAACGCCCGCTGAGGAAACTGAAAGTGATAGCGCTTCCGTAGCCGACGTCAGAAGCCCCAACCCACCTGTAGCCCAACCGGCTCCCGCCCGAGGATGCCAGGCCCGCACGACCTTGGCGACCAGAGGTTCCTGCACAAGTACGCCTCCTTTCCCGCTTGCGGGGAAGGAGGGCCCGAAGGGCTCGGATGGGGCACCCGTCACCGAGGTGGGACCATGGGCCTGAGTGAGGTCTTCTCACGATCTAGACATCGGCCAGTTGGTGATAGCGCTTTCCTGACGTGTGTTCGTCTCGCTAGGGCGAGCCAAACTCACTGCGGGGTCCTTCGACACCCCTTAAGGGTTATACCTCATTGTTCAGCTGGCTCTGGTGTCGTAGATTGGCCTCATGACTACAAGCGCATCTCTCGCAACCTATCCCCGCTGGAAGGCGTGGGCCCTCATCAGTATCTTCTCGATAGCTCTTGCAGAAGTGTCCATTGGTTCGTCACCGTTTGGTCTGCTCAACCCGGTGGAGGTGGTGATTCTCGGGATCGTCTATGGCGCTCAGGTCTTGGTCCTTGCTTCGTTCGTGTTTCGCAACAATCCAAAGCCCGCGCTCTCGGCCCTTTGGTCGGCAGGGTTCATCCTTGGGCTGTATGAGTTTTACGTCACCAAAGTGATCTGGGACCAGCCTTGGGACGAGGCTATCAACGCTGGCCTCTTTCACCCGGTGACCTTGGTGGTCCTCGCCGGGTTTTGGCACCCATATATGGCGTTCATCTTTCCCCTTGCGGTCACTGAAGGGCTTATGGCCAAGCGCTCGTACATTGCAGGACTCCTGCCTGATTGGTTCCGGTCACCCAAACGTCGAACCGTGGTTGTGCTGCTGGTCCTGTCCGCAATTGCCACAGGCTCGTTCACGGCGGTCCCCATGACGCTCTGGTTGGCTCTGCCGTACACCGCCCTGGTGCTGTTCGCAGCAGTGAGGTGGCTTGCTCCGAAGGAACCCATCAACTCATTGGTGGATGTACTCCCCACACGGAGACAGTCGGGTCTCCTAATGATCCCAATCGTCACCGTGTACATTCTCATGTATCAAACCCAGCGTCAAGGAATCATCATTTCACCCGAGCGCCATTGGTTGGCGTGGGGCCTCTACGCACTTGGCGTATTGCTATTGCTGAGAACCCTTGAACGCCCTGGAATCTCGCAGCCAGTCAGTTTCGATATCAAACGAGTTAAGTGGCATTATCTGTTGGCGTACTTAGCGGTGGCAACAGCGGCGGTGCTCGTGCCTACGAGCCAGACAATCGGCGTAATTTGGGTGTGGGGTGCCGCAGGAGTGGTCGCCACAGTTTCCTTTATCTCAGCAGCTTCTGATGCACTGCCGAGGAGACAAGGCGAGTGGTTGAGATGCCACCTCCTACGGCAAACCCCCTGAGGCAGCGTCTGTCTGCGCTTCCCTAAACGTGGAGGGCGGAGAGTGTGGGTTACTCAGCGGCAGAGCGGGCCTTGTCCAGGGATTCTTGGCTGAGGTGGTTTCTGCCGAATATCCACAGTGCCAAGAATACGATCCCGGCGAAGTAGAACGGAGCTCGCAGCGCGAGATCCCTTCCTCCTGACGGTTCGACCAGCTTCACAATGAGACCTCCGAGGATGGAGCCAATGGGCATCATGCCCCAGGCGAAGAACCTGTACACCGAATTCACCCTGCCGAGGAGATGGTCGGGGATCACACTCTGGCGGAGTGACACAGTGATCACGTTCCACATGGTTCCAAGAAATGAGCCGATTGCGAACATCAGCCAGACAACCCAGGCTGCAGAGGTAGCTCCAGTGGCCGCTGTGGTAATACCACTTCCAATCAGCGTGAGGGTGAGCGTGTTACCGCCGCCTATCTTTTCAGAAGCCTTGCTTGCAAGGATACTGCCGGTGATTCCACCTACAGCTCCTGCAGTGGTGAGGAGACCAAACTCTGCAGCTGTCAGCCCGAGGATCTCTTGGACGAAGAGAACAAAAGCCGCCAACGAAAGCATCAGCATTGCATTCATGATCCCCAAGATGATTGCCAGACTTCGGAGGAGCGGGTGCTTCCACAACCATTGCACGCCCTCTTTGAGGTCGGCAGTCCATGATGCCTTCGCCTTGGGTTCCGTAGACCCTGCAGCCCGGAATGAGCCCGAGATAGAGAAGATGAGGATGGCCGAGACCGCGAACGTGCCTGCGTCCACGAAGAACGGGAGAGCGAAGGCAGCAGCGATGAGAAATCCTGCAACTGGTGGCCCGATGAAACTATTGGCAGTCATTTCAGCGCCCCACAGGGTGCCGTTGGCCTTCTCCAAATGCTCTTTATCGACAAGCGATGGCATGAGCGTTTGCGCTGCGTTATCTCGCAACACCTCAGCGAAGCCGAAGATGAGTGCTGAGCTGTAGAGCACGGCAAGAAAGAAACCTTGATTGGACGGCGGGGTGAATTCTCCGTCACCCAGGCCACCAATAGCCGACAGCTGGCCAACGTTGGAGGCTACGAAGAAGGCGACAGCCAGCGTCACAAGAAACCGGAGGGCATCCATGGCAGCAATGGTTCGCTTACGGTCCACCCGGTCGGTGATGACGCCTGCCGGAAGTGAGAAGATGAGCCACGGAAGGCGGGTGGCAACTCCGATTAGGGCGATGTGGACAGGATCTCGAGTGATGGCTGATGCCAGCCAAGGGTATGCCACAAGACTGATGCCGTCGCCGAGGTTCGAGATGAGGCTCGCAATCCAGAGTTTCCAGTAGTTCGAGCCTAGGTTCCGCATTCGAGCGATTGTAGATGGGCGGCTGGCACGAGGCAGGGGCAAGAGCGATTCACCCCTTGTACTTTGAGTTGAACGCGGGTGCACCGTTGGTTCTCTCGACGTTGTAGAATTCGGGGATGCTGCAGCGCGTCCTCAATCACAGCCTTCGCGCCCTTCGGGTTGATCGATCGCTCTATGCCGAACTCCAGTTCTCCAACGAGGCAGCCGGAGATGCCCTGGTAGCTATCTTTTTTCTCTCTCTCGTTCCGTGGGTTCGTTCCATGTTCGGGGGCAGCATCTCTTTTACAGGGTTGATATCTGCGACGCTCGGGACGGCTATCTTCTGGATGATCACCGGTGGTCTTCTTTGGGTGGTTGGGGTCAAGGTCCTCAAAGGGTATGGGGCGGTTCAGAACACCATTGCAATAGCCGGTTTCGCATTCTTGCCTTTTGTAGTTGTGCAAGCTCTCGGTTCTCTCGTCGGGGATGTTATCCTGCCCGGTTCGGGAACCGTGTTTGCTCTGGTGGGGTACGTTTGGGTCGGGCTTGGACTGGCACTCGTTGCCGAGGTGACGCTTGGGCTCCAGAAGCAGCAATCGGCGCTCGCTGCGGCGGGTGCGCTCGTTGGACTGATTGTCCTGCGAGCCTTGCTGTTCTAGTGCACCACTATCGCGTCGATTTTGCATACGACGGCACCGATTTCCGGGGGTACGCGGTTCAGCCCGAGCAACGCACGGTGCAGGGGGAGTTAGAGCGGGCTCTTTCTCGGATCGGTGGGCAGATCAAAACTGTCGTGGCAGGGCGCACTGATGCGGGCGTTCACGCCCATCACCAAGTGTTGAGTGCGTCCACTGAGAGGGAGCTAGACGGACCGGGAGCATTGCAGGCGCTAAACACGATGCTCAAGACCGACATTGCTGTGCGGTCGGTAGTGCCGGTGCCTGAGGACTTCTCAGCACGCTTCAGTGCGACTGGCCGGACCTATCGGTACTTCGTCAAAGACGGGGGGTGGTCGGACCCGTTCGAAAGGCGCCGCAACTGGGTCGTCCGAGAGCGTCTCGACTTCGAGCCAATGGTGCAAACAGCTCAGTACTTCGTAGGAGACATCGATTTCTCCAGCTTTTGCAAACAGACCGATGGGCGGTCCCCAGTCCGCTCAGTGCGCCGAGTGGATTGGAAGCGCACCGAAACCCACACCATCCTCGAAGTTGAGGCGGTTTCGTTCTGCCAACAGATGATCCGCTCGATAGTGCGATGGATGGTTGACGTAGGCCGGGGCGAGATTGTGCCTGATGACACAGTGGCGGTGCTGGCTGCGAGAGACCGAAAGCAATCGCGGGGAGCTGCTCCGCCGCAGGGGTTGTTCCTGTGGAACGTCGACTACTAGATCAAGATTTGAACTGCGCGGGTTTCCGTATCCACGGAGCGGGGACAGAGCGAGCGTTCAGCGTCTGGCACCGCTAGGTGTCGGATAGGGCACCCGTCTTTGAGATTGGCTGGTCGAGATGCGAGTGGGAGGTTGGATCCTGATGTTCGTCCGAGCTGTAGGCTCTGGGATTTTATAGGTCTAAGGCCTCACCCGCCGCGCTCGCTTTTTCTCCCCGCATCCGGTGGATAAGCGCACTTGTGTCTGTGCATTTTGATCTTTTGCGCGCGTTTCTCTATCATTCAGTCCGCTCTGCTTCGGCAGGCTTTCCCACAAAGGTACGTGGCATTCGCCCGTGCGCAGTCTCGGTTTTCTTCTACTCAAGGAACCACAGTGAAGCTTCAAAAAACATACACACCCAAAGCATCTGAGATCACCCGTGATTGGTTGGTTATTGATGCTGAGGGCCTACCGCTCGGTCGCCTTGCGACTGAGGTTGCCACGCTCCTGCGTGGCAAGCACAAGACAACCTTTGCTCCACACATGGACATGGGCGATCACGTCATCGTGATCAACGCCGAAAAGGTTGCTGTGACCTCAGCCAAGAGCCGTAGCAAGATTTACTACCGACACTCTGGATACCCAGGCGGTCTGCGCGAAGAAACCTTCGAGCACCTCATGGGTCGTCGTCCTGAGCAGATCGTGGAGCGTGCCGTTCGCGGCATGCTGCCGAAGAACCGTCTGGGTCGCCAGATGCTTCGCAAGCTCAAGGTGATTATTGGTCCAGAACATCCGCATGAGGCTCAGAAGCCTGTTGCGTACCCACTCGACACCCGGAAGGTGCAGTAATGGCCAAGCCACTCATTCAGGCCACGGGCCGTCGTAAGTCCTCCGTTGCTCGTGTCCTCGTCTACGAAGGTACTGGTCGCGTAATTCTCAACGGCAAGCCTCTCGATGCTTACTTCCCGAACATGGCACAGCGCATTCGCGTTCTGGAGCCACTACGGACAGCACAGATCGAAGGCCAGTACGACATCATCGCTAAGGTCGAAGGTGGGGGCACCACCGGTCAGGCCGACTCGGTGCGTCTTGGAATCGCAAGGGCGCTCATTGAGCTCGACCCTGAGATTCGTCCGACCTTGAAGAAGGCAGGACTTCTAACTCGTGACTCCCGCAAGGTTGAGCGTAAGAAGTACGGTCTTCGCAAGGCACGTCGCGCACCGCAGTACACAAAGCGTTAAGGAGGCTTTGGCTTTGGCCAAGCTTTCATTTGGAACCGATGGGGTCCGCGGTGTGGCTAACACCGAGTTGACCGCCGACTTCGCTCTTGAGCTAGGTCGGGCGGCAGCCAGTGAGCTATCCGTGGGCCCGGTTCTTATTGGGCAGGACACTCGACGTTCTGGATCCATGCTCTCTTCAGCTTTCCAAGCTGGGGTTCATTCTGTGGGTATCGACACCGTGGACGTTGGTGTGTTCCCGTCTGGCGGTATCGGCCGTCTGACCGCTGACACAGATGCAACCCTTGGCGTCATCATTACGGCTTCGCACAACCCGGCTCCTGACAACGGAATCAAGTTGATCGATGCTCGTGGAGCGAAACTCGACCCCAAGAGAGAAGCTGGCCTGGAAGACGCTGTCAACGCTGGCAGATGGGTCGTTCCCTCCGGACCTGGCGTCGGCTCTCGGAAAGTCAACGTCAAGGCACTGGATATGTACCTCGACATGCTGACCGCAGACCTGAGCTACAAGTTTCGTGGTCTTCGAGTTGTGATGGATACCGCAAATGGCTCGGCTTACCAGGCTGCTCCTGAACTGATGACGCGGTTACGAACCGAGTTCGAAGTTATTCACAACACTCCCGATGGGAACAACATCAACAGTGGGTGTGGCGCAACGAACACCGCTTCATTGAAAGACGCCTGTGCGGGGAAGATCGGACTCGCTTTCGATGGTGATGCTGATCGGTTGATTGCGATTGACGAGCTCGGTAGGCAAGCCAATGGTGACGTGATCATGGCGATCCTCGCCAAGTTTATGAAAGAGGCAGACCGGCTTAGTAACAACACGGTGGTTGGCACCGTGATGTCCAACCTTGGGTTTAAGTACGCGATGCGTGACTTGAGTATTGATTACGTTGAGACCGCTGTGGGCGACCGCAACGTTTCAGCCGCCCTTGTAGAAACGAAGGCTGGTCTTGGGGGAGAGCAGTCAGGGCATATTATTTTCCCGCGTATCTCCCCAACGGGTGATGGTCTGCTGACTGCCATCAGACTGCTTGAAGTTGTTGCTGCCAAAGGTATGACACTTGCCGAGCTTCGTGATGACGTGATTACGGAGTATCCACAGGTGCTGCGGAATGTGACGGTTGGGGATGTCTCGCCATTGGGAGAGAACCTCGCCTTGTGGTCAGCAGTCAAAGACGTAGAGTCCACCTTGGGCGCTGAAGGTCGAGTTCTGGTGCGAGCCTCTGGGACCGAGCCTCTGGTGCGGGTGATGGTGGAGGCAAAGAGCGGCGAACAAGCCGTTGAGCTCGCAGCCCACCTGAGCGAAGTAGTTCGCTCAACAATGGGCTGAAGCTCTCAGCTGGGTCGCTAGAGGCCTGGGACGTTCTGATCCCGGTCCCGAATGGGTTCCCGGGTTGTGCGGCGTTCTTTCTCAGCCCAATGGGGCGGTGCCCCTCTTCGCTCACTTTTTCTCCCCAGACAAGGCCTCAGAGCTGTGCTGGCCACGTCACAGTTCCACTCTTTCACAAACGAGGCACACCGCCAGGACACCCTCGGTCGGTGTAACAAGTGCGGGTTCCCCGCCGCACCCTTCCGAACGCAACACGAAGCCCCACGATGCAAGCAGGGAGATGCAAGCATCCGGCGGATAAACGCACTCGTGCGTTGCTATTTGGCCATCACAGTCGATAGATATGGCCAAATGGTTCGGTTGTCCAACTTTGTCTCATCTTTTCTGCGCCGTATTGGTAGCGGCCCTCAACGAGTCGGGGCATGCTTGGGTGGTAAATTTCGATAAGAGTGCACTTCGCTCTTGAATATCACGACGGTGAGGAGTCAGGAACACATGAGTACCGAAGAGGAATGGGGAGCAACCGAACAGCTTGCCGGAAGTGGTGCTCGAGCGAAGATGGTTTACGCGTTCGGACCCGAACGGACTGAGGGCAGCGGTGCTCTGCGACCGCTGCTCGGCGGGAAGGGTGCCAACCTCGCTGAAATGACTTCGGCCGGTCTGCCCGTTCCCCCCGGATTCACCATCACGACCGAAACCTGCGGACTCTACCTAGAAAATGGTGGGCTCCTCCCCGCAGGACTCATGGACGAAGTCGACCAGCACGTGCGAGTGGTTGAGAGAGCCACGGGCAAGGTGTTTGGATCAGCAGCGAACCCCTTGCTGCTGTCGGTTCGGAGTGGGGCGGCCGTTTCGATGCCAGGCATGATGGACACGGTCCTCAATTTGGGGCTCACCGACGCTGGAGTTGCTGGGTTGGCGGCTCTTACCGGTAACGAGCGGTTTGCTTGGGATGCGTACCGCCGACTCATCAACATGTTCGGCGATGTGGTGATGGATGTCGATCACCATCTCTTTGAGGCTGCTTTCTCGCAGATCAATCGCCTTTGTGATAAATCGCGCATTTTCTCTTCCTGGGGAGTTTAAACCGAATCTTGCTACTTCGTGAACATTGCGGTGATAATAGGTGTCGCTTGCGTCGCAGCGGCGCGGGCTATCATGGTCGG
>CAXMSI010000017.1:0-15134 GCA_964196085.1 uncultured Acidimicrobiia bacterium
CTGATCGTCAGCTTCACCCGAGAACCCTGGTTCAGCTTTCTTCTTGGTGACTTGGGTCATGACCTCTCGGATTACTTCGCGACGAGCCACGTCTTTGTTGAGCATGGCGTCTTTGAGTTCGGCTCTGAGTTCTTGCTCGATCATGGGTTCACCTCTTGTCGTATGTGCGGCGGGTCATCGGTAACGACTGCGTCAACTCCCATATCACGGAGCCTTCTGGCATCGGCTCCATTGTTGACGGTCCAGACGGCTATCTCCAAACCATGGTTGTGGATTGCGTCAACTTGGGCTGCTGATTCAACCATCGAGAAGTCGGGAACAACCAGATTGTGGCCTCCTTCGATGGCATGTTTGATTGCTTGGTCGAGCTCCACTGGGGGTTCGACCAATAAGCCAGTCCGGATCTCAGGGAAGGCAGAGCGGACAGCTGCCATGGTCTCCCACGAGAACGACGTGACCATATCTTGTGGCCTCGCCAGCGCAGCAGCAGCCAGCGGGTGCTCCATGGTTGGGTCGAAGTCAGGATGCCATGGAAGGTTCTTGAGTTCGAGGTCGAGAGGGATGTCTCCAATGCGGCCGACCAAAAGATCCAAGGTGATTGGGCGAACCCCTCCCCCCATGTCGAGCTGACATACCTCTCCCCAGGTGGCGTCTACCAGCTCGCCTCCTGCAATGTTGGGATCATGGGCAAGTACTCGTACACCGTCTGAGGTCCGCCTGACATCAAGTTCAAAGAAGTCACTCGACGCCAAGCCGGCTGAAAATCCCTCCCAACTGTTATGCGGATACTTCGCCGCAAACCCTCTGTGCCCACCAATAAGTATGTCAATGCCTCCTAGCAAACAGTGTTGCAGAGCTCCCCTGCCGATTCTCGATTTCGGATAACAATAAAGAAAATGCTAAGTTTTGCTTGCGCCGTGTCGCGTCCTGCGTTACCGTTACGTCATTAATTTTTTTGAAGATACTTGTGAAAGAATTCACAAGCTCGTAACAGCAGGAGAAATACAGTGTTGACTATTCCAACACCAGACACCATGGTGGCCCCCGACTGGAGAGAACTCTCCCTTTGCCGCGACTCAGAGCCCAACCTCTTCTTCCCCGTTGGTAGCACCGGCCCAGCCATTGCTCAAATACAGGAAGCTAAGAAAGTTTGCGGAGAATGCTCCGTGCAGGAAAGCTGCCTTCAGTACGCACTCCAGACCAACCAGGAAGCTGGCGTCTGGGGCGGGTATGCCGAAGACGAGCGTCGCCGCCTGCGGAAGCGCTGGCTAGCCGAGCGTCGCCGCCAAAACGCACGCAAGTAGGTTTCAGAAATCCCCTCAGCCATCTGGCTGGGGGGATTTTTCTATGGCTAGGCCAGCGCGGCCTCGGCGGCCGCTTGGGCGTGGATCCGAGCTGTTGGGAAGTAAGCAACGGCGACGTCAGCCTCTCCAATGAGCAGCTCAATTTCAGTACAGCCTGCAATCACACCCTCAGCCCCTCTCTCTACGAGCCGTCCAACAGCGCCAAGGTATGCCTGCTTGGAGTCTGGGTTGATCACCCCTCGCACGAGTTCTTCAAAGATGACATCGTGGATGATCGTGCGGTCGGGCTCGTCGGGGACAAGTACCTTCAGGCCGAGGGCTTCGAGTCGACCCCGGTAGAAGTCCTGCTCCATGGTGTATCTCGTTCCAAGCAGTGCCACGGTGTCAATCCTCTCGCGGGAGATGGCGGCAAAGGTGGCATCAGCAATATGGAGGAACGGAACGGATAACACTGACTGAACGTCGTCAGCAACGTTGTGCATGGTGTTGGTGCACAGCACGATGAGCTCAGCTCCAGCAGCTTCCAGGGCCAGGGCGTCTCCAGCTAGAAGGCGACCAGCAGCTGCCCAATCCCCCGCTTCCTGCAGTGCTTCGATCAGAGCAAAGTCGTACGACCTAACAATGAGGTCAGCCGAATGCACTCCCCCAAGACGGTCCCGCACCACCTCATTGATGATTCGCTCATACTCAACCGAGGACTCCCAACTCATTCCGCCAAGCAACCCAATCCGTTTCATGGCCAAAGGCTACTCGGACGCTCTGACTGGTCGAGCTCAAAATGAAGAAGAGCCCGGGCCGTTTCGGGCTCGGGCTCTTCAGTTTGATTTCTATCCTTCTGCCGGTACCACCACAAAGGCGGTCACCATTCCGAACATGCCCTCTGATCGTTCAACGTGAGTGAGAATGTGGCAGTGCCAGACCCACGTTCCAGCCTCATCGAAGTTGACCAGCACTGAGTACCGCTCTCCCGGAGCGATGTTGATGGTGTCTGCGTAGTACGGCTGGTCGAGCGGGATACCGTCCTTCGCAAAGATCAGCTGGGGGAACTGATGCAGATGCATCGGGTGAGAGGCAAGGCCTTCGTTGTAGTAGTTGATCACAACCCAGTCGCCCTCAGTCACCACCTCGGGTGCAGTAGCTGGGAAGCTCTTGCCGTTGAGTGAGAAGCCAATGACTCCAGCATCGTTGAGGACCATTTGGACCTCTTTGTCGATCTCAAGATCCTCGGGAATGGTTGTACCTGAGACGGTCATGCCGCGTGGGATCTGCGGGTCACCAATCAGGAAAGCTCCGAACATCCCGTTGGGAACTTGCATCTGCCCATGATGGTGAGCGTGATACATTCCAACCGAGTTGCGACGGGCCTCGAACTCATAGGTGAATGTCTCTCCCGAAAGGATGAGAGGCTGGGTGTAAGGAGCCACTCCGTCCATCTCATTGGGGGTTTGAATACCATGCCAATGCACGTCAGTTCCCATAGGCAGCTTGTTGTGGAGCACAACTCGCACAATGTCGCCAACGTCAACCTTGAGAACCGGCCCTGGGACCTGCCCGTTGTAAGCCCATGCCTGCACAATTTTGCCGGGTTCTACTTCCCAGTCGATGATTTCAGCAGTCAGGTCGAATTGAACCACTCCGTCTTCGGTGAGAGTTGGTTCAAGGATCTGGTTGCCAACACCCTCGGTCTCGGCGGGGAATGCAAGCATGGAACTCATCATGGCCATGTCAAGACCTTCCCAGTCAATCTCGTCGATGTCCCCAGAGTGATTGCCCTGCGCAGCATCTTCAGCTGGGAGATCGACAGCAGAGACGCCGCCACCTTCCATCACACTAAGGGTGGCAATCATGCCAGCGGCCTCATGTCCGGGGATAGTGCAAACAATCTCAACGTTGCCTACCGAGAGATCAGACAAAGCCAGTTCGAAGGCATCTCCAGGTTGCAGCTCGGGGGTTGTCGTACCATCGCGCAACGCCAAGTTGTGCGGCACCTGGCCGTCGTTGATCACATTGAGTACAACGTCGCCAGATGCGGCCATGAGGTCGCCTTCAATGGCGAACTCACTCAGAAAGACGTCAACAACCGTTGGCCCTGCAGGTGTCGTATCGACGACTTCTTGAGCCATCGCTTCAGTGGTCGTGGCTGGAACAGTAAGCACCTCGGCTACAGGGTTCTTCTGGAACGCAACCAGGAACCCTGCTACTGAGGCAATGAGAGCAATGATGCCCAAAGCCAATGCGGCACCAGACATGAGATCTCTTTGCTGATTAGAGACGGACATTGAGTATTCCTTTTCAGTAGTTTCTAAGTCGCAGAGTATAGAACTCGATAACTACTGACACCAACTCCTAACGGTGTTCCACTCGTCGGGCGGTTTAGACCGCCTGGACTAGCGTTTCTTGATGTGGACTGGCGTGCCCGAGAGCGTGTCGAGCATGGCGGTCCTGGCTTCTTTCCAGGGCTCATGCAGCGAGCAGAGGTCCCCCACCACGCCACACGTTCCACCCCGAAGCACACAGGTGTCGGTGATTGTTGGACCCTCGACTGCTTCGATAACCTGCAGCACACTGACGTCGGTGAGGTTCGCCTCGAGTCGATAGCCGCCAGTGGGGCCCCGAGACGAGGACACCCATTCGTTGCGCACAAGTGACGTCATCACCTGCGGCAGAAAGTTTGCTGTGGACTCAATCAACTTGGCCAATTCTTGTGATTGAAGGCTGCCCTCGGCCTTTTCAAGCTCTCGGAGAGCGCGAAGCGCTAGGTCGGTTTTCCGTTGTAGGACGAATTTCATAGTGACACACTAATCAATAATCCGATCAAAAACAACTATGGTCAGATCGTTCCCCACTGAGCTCAGCCAGAAGGGTGGGTGAGTCGAAGCAGAAGCCGATTCTGGAACCCGAAGTTCGAAGCCGGCTAGAAGCCAGCGCCTCTTCGTTCTTCGGGTTCGGCCTCAACAAAGGCTACTCCTGTGCCGGGAATGGCAACTCTCGCTCCGTCGACTGTCTCAGCCCAGAACAAGGTGCCATCGCTCTTGGCCTCGTTGATCCGAGCAATTAAGCCGTCCAGGTCGTCAGTGTCGATCTCCATTACTCGAGGGTTATCCCTCAAACCAATCTTTACCAACATACCCAAACCCTTTGCTCTAGAGAATCGGGAGCAGTCTAGCCCCTACATACTTCAGATCTGGGGGCAATGTCAAGGGGATTGACGTCGGCACCAGCCAGCCGTATGTTCGGATCATGCACCCACGTAGCCAGCTTGCTTTGAGCTTGATATTGCCACCGGCATCATTGGTGATGCTCTACAACCTCCATGCTCAAACGTGGACCACTATTCACCCCGATCGTTGGGGCGGTCCACCCACCGTGGTTTCAGCCGGCGCCTTGCTCCGATTTGTAGCGATGGCCGTCGCTGCCTGGATGACGCTCGCCATTGTCGGCTATGTCCTGTCGCTAACCCTCGGTCTCACGCGCGCTGCAGCCGGGTTCTCAAGAGCAACACTTCCCTCTTTGCGCCGGTTGGCTGACCGGGCGCTTGTCACAACAGTGATCGTGGGTACCGTCGGCTCCAGTCCCGTAGCGGCTGCTCCCCCACCAATCCCAGCGCCGGTAGTCGTGACTCAGACCATCGAAAGTCCACCCGATCGAGCCGTTCCGGTAGTCACCAAGCCCCAGGCCGACAGCAAATACGCAGTGATTCAGGGAGACAGCTTCTGGAAGATTGCGGTCGCCAAAGCTCCGGACACTGACATCACGAGCTATTGGCTCCTCATGATTGAACTGAACATGGAGACCATCAGCTCAGGCAATCCCAACTTAATCTTTCCCGGCGAAGTCCTTCAACTGCCAACCGTTGTCAGGCCGAGGTCCAATCGCTGAGCTCCTCTGGCAAGGAGAAGCGTTTGCTATTCGTTCTCACCTAGGAAGATCTGAGAGACAGACGTTTCAGCAAAGACGGCCTCAAGCGCTTCAGCCAGCAGCGGAGCGATGGAGAGAACCGTGAGCTTTTCTGATGAAGCCCACTCGGTCCCGATGGGAAGGGTGTTGGTCACAATGATTTCATCGATGACAGGGTCGCTGAGCTTTTCGTGAGCACCTGCCGAGAACACGGGGTGAGTTGCAACAACGCGCACGCTCAGGGCCCCTTGATCCTTTACGAGGTGGGCAGCGTTCACAATCGTGCCCCCAGTGTCGATGATGTCATCAAACAGAAGGCAGTGCCTGCCCTCCACGTTTCCAACCACAGCCAGAGCGACGGACTGGTTGTGCTTCATTGGGTCTCGGCGTTTGTGGACGAACGCAACTTCAGCGCCGAGATGGCGGCTTAGTTTGTCGGCTCGCTTCACTCCGCCAGGATCGGGAGAAACTACCGTAATGGGCCCGTTGAGTGTCTTGGTGAGGTAATCAATGAAGCTGGGTTGAGCGGTGAGGTGATCGAACGGGCGGTCGCTAAAACCTTGGATCTGGCCTGTGTGCAGATCAACCGAGATAATGCGGTCGGCACCCGCAGTGTGCAGCAGGTCGGCTATCAGTCGGGCTGTGATGGGCTCCCTAGGGAGCCCCTTCTTGTCTTGGCGGGAGTAGCCATAGAAAGGAATCACCGCATTGATCTTGCGTGCCGATGCACGTTTCAAGGCGTCAATGAGGATGAGCTGCTCCATAATGTGGAAGTTGAGTGGCTTGGTGTGTGACTGCAGCACGAAACAGTCAGCACCACGAACACTCTCAGCTGGGCGGGCGTAGATCTCCCCGTTCAGGAACTCAGAACTCTCAGTACCGGTGAGCTTTATCCCCAACAGATCCGATACTTCGTGGGCAAGGCCTTCGTTGGCGCTGCCCGAAAACAGCATCATCCGCTTTCGAGCAAGCATTTCCATTACTAACCCTTTTCCTTTTTGGCGGCTCTTCGAGCCTTCACCCGATCACCGTAGCCGTCTATCTGTTTCTGTTCTGATCGTTCTACCGCAAGAGCTCCAGCGTCAACGTCTTTGGTGATAGTTGACCCTGCTGCAGTGAACCCATTCTTACCTATCGTCACAGGAGCTATAAGCATTGAGTCAGTCCCGATAAACCCGCCGTCTTCGACAGTCGTGTGGTGCTTGTTCACCCCGTCAAAGTTGGCAGTAATTGCACCTGCACCCCAGTTGACCTCTTTGCCAAGCGTCGCGTCGCCAACATAAGACAAATGCGGGATTTTGGACCCTTCCCCGACAACTGCGTTCTTGGTCTCGACGAACGTACCCATCTTCGAGCCGTCCTTAAGAATCGTGCCAGAGCGCAACGATGCGTACGGCCCAATCTCGCACTTATTGCCAACCACGGCTTCACGCAGCACGCCATACCAGACCTTTGAGTCCTCTCCAATGAAGGTATCAACAGCAAACACGTCGGGGCCAATCTCTGATCCTTTCCCCACCGAACTCAATCCTTCGAGGTGCACGCCCGGGTAGATTCTCACTCCATCGGCAACGTCAACATCGGCATCAATAAACACCGTGGCTGGATCCTGCATCCACACTCCGTGGTGCTCCATCAGGTGCTCATTAGTTCTGCGATGCAGCTCCCGAGTAAGAGTGACTAGCTGCAGTTGGTCGTTCACCCCCGAAACCAACAGCTCGTCAACAATGACCGGGGTTACTTGCTCTCCTCGGGCGACCAGCGCGTCAAGGACCTGGGGAAGGTAGTACTCGCCCTGGGCAGTGTTGTTGGAAAGGCGCGGCAGTTCGCGGGCAAGAGTCGCCGCGTCAAAGGCGTACATCCCCGCATTGATCTCAGTGATTGATGCTTCCTCAGGAGTCGTGTCGGCGTCCTCAATGATGCGAGCCAAACGCCCATCGACTCGCTCGACCCGCCCGTATCCGGAGGGATTGCCCACAACTGCTGTGAGCAAAGAAGCCGGTGAGTCACGCCGTTGGTCGGTAAGAGCAGAGAGGGTGTCGGTATCGATCAAAGGCGTGTCGCCAGTGAGCACCACAACGGTGTCACCTTCGGTCCATGAAAGTGCTTCGAGGCCGAGAAGCGTGGCGTGACCGGTTCCCTTTTGTTCAGCCTGCAGGCAGGTTGACACGCCGTCAGGGAGGAGGCTGGTGACAAGATCGGCTTGGTGGCCGACAACGACCACAATCTCAGCGGGATCCAAACCCTGCGCTGCGTTCACCACCCAATTGATCATGGACCGTCCAGCGAGCCTATGGGCCACCTTTGGTAGTTCAGAACGCATCCGGGTCCCTTGCCCAGCGGCAAGGATCACAACACGTACAGCCATGTGCTTCTTTCATATCGAGAGCGCTGGGGAGACAGGACTCGAACCCGTACTGACTGGACCAAAACCAGTTGTGCTGCCAGTTACACCACTCCCCACTGGGCCCAAAGTATTACTACCAAGGGCTCTGTGATCTGCAAGTCTACCGATCCATCACGGATGCGCCATCTTGAATAGGATCGGTAACAAATAGGTCGCGAAGATCAAGCTCGTCAGCACTCTGAGGCGATGTGACCACTGTTGCCTCGGGATCTAAAAAGGCGAACATTGTTGGCCCGCTGCCAGAGAAGAAGAACACAACCCCAAAATGGGCTTCAAGCTGCCTGCGGTACTCGACTAGGCGGGGAACCAAGCTGATGGCTGCTGGCTCAAGATCATTGCGAAAAGGCCCAAGATGCCGCAACTCATCGGGCAAAGCTGCCAGGGGTCGCTCCTCACCGAGCGGGGAGCCAAGCTCGTCCCAAGCTTTGTATACCTCGGGGGTAGACACCATCACATTTGGGACAGCTACAAGGAGCCGATAGCCGCCCGCGAAAGGCAGCGGCGTAACCCGCTCGCCATAACCCTCCATCAAGGCAGTACCGCCAACCAGCACCACCGGGACGTCTGCCCCCGTTGCCTCGGCAGCAGCGCGCATCTGCTCGGGTGTCACCTCGCAGAACTCTGCGGCAAGGAGCATGGCTGCTGCTGCATCTGCGGACCCTGCGCCAATCCCGGCGGCAACGGGAAGGGTCTTGGCCAGGACAAACTTCAGAGGCGGAACATCAGCTCCCGCTGAACGTAGCGCCGAGACAGCTTTCAACACCAGATTGTCCGGGCCGGTCGGAACGCTCTCGCTGCGATCAGGCTGGGTGAGTTCCATTTCGTCGGCCCGACTCGGCAGTGCAAGCAAGCTTTCTGAGACCTGCAATGTTTGAACAACCGACTTGAGCGGGTGATACCCACTGGGGTCGGGCGGAAAGACCTCCAGCGACAAATTCAACTTTGGGTGCGCCTTTGCAACTCGTGATCTCGTGGCGGTCTTTGCTAGAGCAACGAACTGATCAGCAGAAAGGTCCTCAGGCCGGGCGGTTGGAGCGACCCCAGCAGCCACACATATCAATGTCGGGTCATCGAAGATTCCCTGAAGCGAGGCACGCAACATCTTGCGTCGTTTCTTGAACGCGGTTGCAGCAATCTCAACGGCAAACTCAGCATGCTCCGAAGCTGGCGCCCTATCCAGAGTGACCACCGCTGAGCCGACGTTTGGAGGAGGGAAGAACACCTGGGGAGGAACGAAGAACGAATCCGTTCGGGAGGTGTGGAGCCCCACAATGACCGACGGCAGGCCGTAGGTCTTGCTGCCCGGTTCGGCGACGAACCGATCGGCCACTTCCTTTTGAACCA
The DNA here is from genome assembly GCA_964196085.1 of uncultured Acidimicrobiia bacterium. Classification (GTDB taxonomy): domain Bacteria; phylum Actinomycetota; class Acidimicrobiia; order Spongiisociales; family JAENVV01; genus CAXMPE01. The sequence goes on from CAXMSI010000017.1 coordinate 8,953, forward strand.
TGACAACAAAACGTTTGATCTGAGGCGCTGTTCGGAGCAACGAAAGGACAAGCGGTGTGCCCACGTTATATGGAAGGTTTGCCACCATCGTCCACTCCCCTTCCCCCGGGAGCACTCCCGACTCAAGCTCGGTGGCATCTTTGAACACCACGCTGACATTGGGAAAATCCGCAAGGGTATCGTCGAGGACCGGCTCAAGGGTACGATCCACCTCGTAGGCAATCACCGTGGCTCCGGTCGATCCAAGGGCCGCTGTGAGAGTGCCGGTACCGGGGCCAACTTCGAGCACTTGGTCGCCTTCGCCCACGCCTGCAGTCCGGACAATCTTCATCACAATGTTGGGATCAGCAAGAAAGTGTTGGCCCAAAGCCTTCTTCGGTTCCAGTCGATGCCGTGCAAGCAACTCTCGCATTTCACTCAACGACTGCGGGTTATGCATGGAAGATCCTCGTAGCGTTGGCAGTAGTGACCGCGGCCACCTCGGAGGATTCCATGCCCCAAACCTCGCCTAACGCTGCACCGACAAAGGCCACCCGCGCCGGCTCATTGGTTTCGCCCCTAAAAGGTGGCGGCGACAGATACGGGGTGTCTGTCTCGACCAACGCTCGCTGTGGGGGTATAACCGAGGCAGCGAGGCGGATGGTTTCACCCGTCTTGAAGGCCACCGGTCCAGCAAACGAGAAAGTCACTCCTAGGTCGAGGAACCGGCGCGCCCATTTACGCCCTCCAGTCCAGCAGTGGAGCACCGTGCGCTCTCCCTCGCCAGATGCCTCGAGGATTCGGTGAACGTCGGCAAAGGCGTCTCGGCAATGGACAATGAACGGCTTGTCCAATTCTGTGGCGATGTGCATCTGGTCTGTGAACGCGGTGATCTGGGCATCTCGGGGAGCTAGATTGCGATAGAAGTCGAGGCCCGTTTCTCCTACGGCGACGGCTCGGTCCATCAAGGCAACCAGTTCATCTCGCTCTTCGGGCCACTTCTCAGCTTCGTGGGGGTGCAATCCCACAGCAGCAAACACGCGATCTGGAAGCTTGTCAGCAAGTGCGACGGCCGCTCGACTGCTGGCAAGGTCGACTCCAGGTGTCACCACCCAATCAACCTGAGGTGCCCGGTCCAGCAGCTCAGTAGCGTCAGCATCGGTCAGTTGAAGATGGCAGTGTGTGTCGACCCACATCGGTGCAGCTACTTCTTGAAGCCGAGGCCGGCGTCGTAGAGTGCACGTCGATCGTGGCCCGTGGAGGCAGCGACCACCTTGGCTGCGTCACTCAAGCGTGAACCTTGGCTCAGGGCTCGCCCGACCTGAGCGGTTGCCTCTTCGAATGAAACTTCCTCAACACCTTGTGCTCCTGCAAGAACCACCGTGAATTCGCCTTTGCGAATCTTGGTTTCCCAAAGTTCTGCGGCGGTTCCAATCTCACCAAACCAAACTTCCTCGAACGCTTTGGTCAGCTCTCGACAAACAACAACCTCTCGGTCCGGTTGGCAGTGCTCTGCGATCTCACCCAATTCAACAGCGATGCGTTTGCCGGTCGAGAAGAACACACAGGTGCGATCGTCGCCGACCATCTGGGCGACTCTGGCTGCTCGTTCACCTCTTTGGCGAGGCAGGAATCCTTCGAAGGTAAACCGATCTGCTGAAAAGCCAGAGACAGCGAGGGCGGTTGTGACAGCTGACGGTCCGGGGACCACAGTGATCGTGGCACCGACTCCTCGCGCTGCACGTACTGCACTCACGCCGGGGTCGCTCACTGCGGGCATCCCAGCATCGGTAATGAGCACAATCACATCTCCAGCTCGCAGGCGCTCGGCAAGCTCTCTGGCACGAGAGTTTTCGTTGCCGAGGAAGTAGGACCGCAGGTCTGCTTCGACTCCAAGCGAACCCAGCAATACCCGCGAGCGACGAGTGTCCTCGGCATAGACAAGGTCAGCCGACTCAAGGGCCTTTGCCAGCCGCGGGGCAGCATCACCTAGGTTGCCTATTGGGGTTCCACACAGAATCAGAGTTCCAGCCACGAAGCAACGATATCAGCCCCAAACGATTGTCGATCCGATCTCTGGTGTCGAAGATCCAGGTTGCAGCTCCAGGACCCACTCAGCTCCTCGAACCCCAAGTACCCGCATCGGCTTGAGATGGCCGACTGCGATGACTTCAAAGGCACCTGTCAGCGCCACGACCTCAAGGGGGTGACGCATACCGAAGCCATGCACTGAGGATGCCCTGAGTAGCAACCCATGGTCACCGGGCCGCATCAGACCCCGGAACCGTTGCCAAAAGGATTCAGCCACCAAAACACGGCCTGACTCCCAACCAAGGCAAGTGAACGAGACGTAGCGGCCTTCCATGAATCCAACCTACCCCAAGGCCTCGCTGAATGGAACCCCTAAGAAGTCGCTGTTGGGGTCAGCTAGCGAGGCCCGTACTGCACATTAGTGAAGGGCCAGTCGGCTTTGATCCACGCTGAGATGGCCTCCCAGGTAACGACATCCATTTCGGCACGGCTCACTCGTACCCATGACCTAACCGCAGCATCGGCTACCGGCGACGGATAGATGTAGAGACACCCAATGACGTCATCGCCATCAAGGATTGAATAGGTGAACCCCACACGCTCTTCGAAATGGTTCGCATGTCCCACCAGGTCGGCGAGATTGGCCTCTAGGGTCATCGCTGTGGGCCAACGCCGATATGGAAAATCGGGGGTCTCGTTGATGTGTTCGATGCTCGACATCCACGCTTCGTGATCTCGTTTGTTGTGTTGCGGTCCGAGAGGTTGCATCCAGAAACCGGGACCTTCGAAAGTGAGGGGTGGAACGAAGTCGTCTGGCACAAAGCTCATGCGCGGACAGTAGTTAGCAACCTCTTGCTATGAGCACCGATCGCTTCGGAGCTGGCTCAGAAATCCATTTGGCCGAAGACCACAGGGCCGACGGCCTTGTCGCTTGTAACCACAACAACCACGCTCTCTCCGGTCCTCCAGGCTTCGGCGAACGAGTCGGGGGAAACAGCCAACGCTAGGAACTCTGTCATGGCGTCGAAAAACTCCTCGTCATCGGTGAAGGTATCTCCGTAGTAGATCAGTCGGAAGACGAGATCAGAACCGTCCGACAGCACTTCAAACCGATCCCCGTTCCAGCCTTCCGCCCCTGCGAACGATATATCCGAAAGCAGTTCACCGCCAAACAGGCCAATGAATGCGCTCTCTCCCCAAACCGAGGTGGTGACCGCCTCGTACCCGTCTACCAGGATTGGGTCCAGGTCAAACGCTCGACCTGAGTCCCCACTGGCATACGCCTCTGGATGGCGGACTTGCTCGGAGGTCGTAGGCGGGTTCTCATACACCTCATCGAGTCCGGCGAAACCAGTCGAGTCGATCACGGAGAGCACAAACTCGAGGCCATCGACGTACGGGCCAATCAGACTCTCTTGAAGGAAATTCGGCGTTGCCCTGAAAGCCGTTGTGTCGATTTGGGCATAGCCAGCAACCAACTCTGCGTGTTCAGCGTCGCTGAGTGTGTCGATATAAAGCCCCTCAACGAAAGAGGCGTCGCCTTCAGCCAGCGCAGCAAGAGCTGCTTGCTCGTCGTAGAAACCAGCGTTTTGGAGGGCAACTCTCGATCTTGCGGTGCCAAAGTGCTCATCAGTGAGGGCATGCACCAACTCGTGGACCAGTGTGGTTCGCTCGATCACGCTCAAGGGCACATCCGTCTCGATCAGAACAATGGATTTCGTTACCGAGTCGTAGAAGGCACCGGTCTGCTGCTGAGCAATCGCAGAATAGATATTCTCAAGGGAGGCGCCTTGTTCGAGAATGCCAAGGAGTTGGTATAGCTGCTCATCTATAGAACCAACTTCGGTGTCCAAGGCCGACGAAACAAGATCGTCCACTCGTTGATTGAACTCGCGGCTACTCAGCAACTCGAAGACAGGAGGACTGGAGAACTCCAGAAAGCGCAACGCTTCTGTCGTTGCAACTAGCGAGTCGAACGCAGCCTGGAGTGGATCAACTGGCTCGGTGGTAGTTGTGGTGCTTGTTGTCGTTGGAGCAACTGTGGATGCGGTGGTCCCCGACGTCGGTGAGGGCTGGGTTGGTTCTGGCGCCGTGTTGCCGGTGCAGGCAGAGACAGCCATTGCCAGAACGAGAAATAGGATACGGAGCCGCATGGCCGGAATTCTACTGGCTGGTTGAGCTTGGCCGACGCTTCGGCCTGTACCGATCAGATCCATAAGGATGGCGTTAGCCAGAGCATTTACCTACGAGGCAATGACTCGTACTCGGCGGTCTGGTTCAGCTTGAACTGCCGCGTATTGACTCTGAGAAAACGATCGCTCCTGCTGCCGAATTTGCACCAGCATGGCCACGTACCAAGCAAGGAACGCATCAATAACGAGATGTCCGACCAGCCAGACAAGGCTGCTGGTAAAGATCGCCAGCGCAAGAGTCCCAATCGCCAAGACGCCGGTGATCAACATAGTCCGACGGCGCTTTCCAGACAGCCGTTGGCTTGAGGGACTCACATAGGACGCCTGCTGGGCCTGCATTTGGCCTAGGCGCGACGAGACGTTTCCGTAGTGGCGAGTGGAGGACAGGGGAGCTTCCTTGCGGCGCTCAAATAGCGAAGGAAGTAGGAAGAGCGCCCAAAGGCCCGCTACTGCGAGCAGAATTATGATGAGTTCTGGGCTTGGCACTGCGACTAACTCCTCGGTGAACGCCAGCAATTATAGGTCTGGCGTGGTCGACCAATCAACTCGGATAGCGGTTGTCAGTGTTCAGTATGACCCGAAAGTAGCTGTATCGCATGTGGAATAGCGGGTAACACTACGTCCATAGATTCCCTGACTGCCTTTTCTGATCCCGGCAGGTTGATGATCAAAGTGCGGCCAGCAATTCCCGCCACACCGCGACCCAACATGCCAGCAGGGAAAAGCCCAAAGGTCGCAGACCGAAGTGCTTCGGCGAGGCCTGGTACTTCTTTATCGATCACCAGGATGGTTGCTTCGGGGGTGTGGTCTCGGGCTGCCACACCTGTGCCGCCAGTTGTGATCACCAGTGGGCGATCTTCTCTGACGGCTAGGCGTAGCTCCGTTGCCACCGCATCCACGCCGTCGGCAACAACCCGAAGGTCCGCAGATATGCCAGCCTCAGCCAGTAGCTCGATTGCGGCCGGACCAGAGCTATCAACGGCCTCACCTTTTGAAACACGGTCCGATACGGTGAGCACCAGGGAGTTCATCGCTCCCACGCTCCCGAACGGCCGCCTGTCTTTGTGACCAACTCAATAGGCCCAATGGACACGCCCCTCTCGACGCCTTTCACCATGTCGTACAGAGCAAGAGCGGCCACAGAAACCGCCGTCATGGCCTCCATCTCGATGCCGGTGGGGCCTGTGGTTTTGGCCGAGGCCTTGATCAGTGCACCGTCAATCGTTTCAGTAACTTCGACAGTCACCCCGGTGATGGCGACTGGATGGCACAGCGGAATGAGATCAGATGTCTTCTTCGCCGCCATGATGCCGGCTAGTCGGATGCTTGCAAGCGCATCGCCCTTTTTGAGCCCGCCGCCAAATAACAGTTTCTTGGTGGGCTCGGAGAGGGTGACATTGGCTTCGGCAACGGCCTCTCGCTCGGTGTTAGGTTTGCTGCTCACATCCACCATGTGAACCTCACCGGTGGCTGTGAGATGGGGTAGGTCGCTCATTTACAGCACCTCCTCGTATGTCCTTATCTCAGACCACTGAAACATCTCCAGCGTCACAAAGTCTCCCGCGGCTGCGCTTGCTGTACCTCGTGGGATCACAACGAAGCAGTTCCCAGCAGCAACCGCCGACAGCATGTTCGAACCCTGGCCGCCAGACTGCCTAACAGTCCAACCGTTGGGCCCGCCAACGACCTTCCCACGAACAAATACAGTCTTGGCTGAGTCAGTGTGGAGATCTTCTTGCAGAACTGCTTGCAGCTGGGGGCGAAACAGGTTTGTGCTGCCCATCATCTTGAGCAGCGCAGGGCGGGCGAATTGCTCGAATGCCACCATTGATGAAACGGGATTCCCGGGCAGGCCGAAAAGGGGAGTTCCATCAATCATGCCAAACGCGAAAGGCTTGGCTGGTTTCATCGCTACCTGCCAGAAGCCAATGGAGCCCAGTTCGCCCAGCACCGCCTTGACAAGGTCATACTCCCCCATCG
>CAXMSI010000017.1:15144-15385 GCA_964196085.1 uncultured Acidimicrobiia bacterium
CGCCGCCCGACGTGAAGATTGCGTCGCATTCAGCAGCAGCACTACCAAGGGTGTCCCTAAGTTGCTGAGCGTCATCAGGAACAATTCCGAAGTCGCGAACCGTGACACCCAGTTCGGTGAGGAGACCAAAGAGCACGGGACGGTTGGCATCTCGGATCTTGCCGGGGCCAAGCACGGTCACGTCTGGGTCGAGAACCTCGTCGCCAGTTGACATGATCCCAACAACTGGTCGCCTGTAGAC
>CAXMSI010000018.1:0-254 GCA_964196085.1 uncultured Acidimicrobiia bacterium
TGGGAAGCCAGTAGAGCTCGGCTCCCTTGAAAACCAGGACGTCGTCGGGCCCACCTAGAGCTAGGACTTGTTGGAGTGCCTCTGCAGTTGGCTCGGCCATGAGGACAGACACCTGAACCTTCCCTGACGATGCTTCGACCTGCTCAGTGGTAAACAAGTCTGAGGTGGTGATCGCTGCTACTTCTTCGCTGCTTCGAAGGATGACAGGTACGTCGTACCCAAGCACCTTCAAGAAGGCTTCTTCTAAAACATGA
>CAXMSI010000018.1:392-15366 GCA_964196085.1 uncultured Acidimicrobiia bacterium
CAAAGAATAGGCGCGGACTCGGGCACTTCTGGAATAGGTGTGGCGACCTGCTGGTTCCGCAGTTGTATGAATAAAAGTGGCCTCGTAGTTTTGGTTCTGTCCGCTGCACTTATGGTTGGCATGTGGCGTGCGTATCAAGCCCCTCCCACGCGGGACGCCGACGCAGCGGAACTCCCAGAAGGATGGTTCCAATCTCTCCCGCGTGACGCAATTCTCCCGGTGTATGACCCATCATTCGATGCGGGTTCCGACGTGAATTGGCCACTAGATGCCCTTGTGATTGGAGTTGAGGTTGGGGGGGATGCACGCGCGTACCCTGTCGCATATCTCAACCGTCGTGAAATGGTCAACGACGTTGTAGGTGGTGAGCCTTTACTGGTGAGTTGGTGACCGCTTTGCGCCACGGCGATGGTCCATCGCCGAGAACTGAACGGGAGGGTCCTGACCTTTGGCAACGAAGGCGGACTTTACGGTAATGCCATGACATGGTGGGATCATGAAACTGAGAGTCTGTGGAGCCAGCCAATTGCCGAAGCACTCGTTGGCGAGTTGGCCGGCCAGAGGTTAGATCTGTACCCGTTCGCGCTCACGACCTGGGGTGAATGGAGGGGCAGCTATCCAGATACTTTGGCCCTCGGTATCAATACGCGCCTTACGAGAAGTGGCTTCAACCTCGATTCAATGATGGTGGTGGTTGAGATTGGCGAAGACATCGCCGCGTTTCCAATTCCGTCTCTCCGGGCGGACGGGCCAGTGAACACCGCTGTGGATGGTGTCCCGGTTGTGATCGTGATGGATGACGACCGATGGAACGTCTTCAATCGAACCGTCGACGGTCACGTTCTAACGTTTGAGGGCCGAGACGATGTTTTGATCGATGTCGAGAGTGGAACTCAGTGGGGGATAGCACTGGGTTTCGGCGTCTCGGGAGAACTGGCCGATCATCAGCTATTACGAGTTCCCGCCTTTACGATATTTCCATCTGAGTACGACAACTTTTGGCCAGAGGGCGAGATTTGGGCCCCCTAACGCAGCCAGCGATCGTCAGGTGTCTAGGGGTGACTCGTCGTGAGCGAGAAGCCGCGTAAGTTCCTCGGTTCGTTCGTTCATGCCGAGACCTCTGGTGCTCGGCCATTGTCCGATTTCGGTGCGAGCGAAATCGACCCACCGTTCGATGCCCTTGAACATGTCGATCTGGAAGGTAGCGAAGAGGACTGAGAGATGAGTGCGCTCCGGGAAGGGGTGTCCGCCGTTCAGGTAAGAACCCATGAGTTCGACGATCGCTTGGTGGTGATCACGGACGTCAGTTTCTAGTTCGTCGAGCGCACCTCGCACGGCTTCAAGGGTTCCGTGATCAGCGAAGAGCAGTCTGAGCAGGGCTTCGATCTCGAAACGCGGAGGTTGAGTCTTGGTCTCCGTCCAACCCGCGAGCGCTTCCCGTCCCTCGCCCGTGATCTCATAAACGTTGCGGCTGCGTTTGCCGGCTTTCTCCTTGTGCGTAGTGGCGTATCCGAGCGTAACGAGCTTCTTTGGCTCGGAATACAAAAGGCGTTCGGACTTGGGCCAGGCATAGCGGAGGCTCCGCTGGGCCTGGTTGGTGAGCTCGTATCCAGTCCAAGGCTTCAAACTGAGGAGCGCAAGGACTGCGTAGGATGATGTGGTCATTCTTGCTGCCATAGACTTGACTCTACTGCATTGTTCAGTATATAGTCTACTGCAGGCTGCAGTAAGTAGCGAAATCGTTTGGATTCGGAGGCAACATGGAGATTTCAGAGCACATCAAGGCGGTTGGACAGGAAGCCAAGCTGCTGGCAGAGGCAGCCAAGCTGGGTGGACTTGACGCGGATGTTCCCTATTGCCCAGGTTGGGACATGCGCGAGCTAGTTCGCCACCTCAGCGAGATCCATCTGTGGGCGGCGGCTCATGTCGGCCAGCCCCACGATAAGCCGTGGGTCGACGATCTATCCGAGCTCTCCGCTTTCTGGCCAGATCTGGGCGTGTTTTGGCCAGACGACGACCAGCTGGTTGGCTGGTATCTAGAAACCAACGCGAATCTTGTGAAACAGCTCAAAGCCGCACCACTCGACTTGGAGGCCTTCACGTTTCTCCTCGAGGCTTCGTCGCCCCTGGCAATGTGGGCTAGGCGTCAGGCTCACGAGACAGCAATCCATCGATACGATGCCGAGAGCGCTGCCGGTATCGAGTCTCGGTTCGATGCAGAGTTCGCCGCAGACGGCATCGATGAATTGCTCGTTGGTTTTACCCAACGAGGCAAAGGCTTTTCAGAGGACAGTACGAGGACCATGGCCTTTCACGCCACCGATACCGCCGACCGGTGGCACGTGACACTTTCACCCGAAGAGATTGTCACTGTTTGCGGGGATAACCCAGCAGATATCACCCTGAGCGGAAACGCTTCGGACCTCTATCTAGCCGTGTGGAACCGAGGCGATGATTCCAATATCACTATTGACGGAGACAGAGAACTGCTCAACCTCTGGCGTGGTAACAAGAAGGTTCAGTGGTCGTAGCCTTGGAGATTGCGGCGTACGTCAAGGCGATTGGGCGAGAGGCGAGGCTCTTGGCAGAAGCAGCCAAGCTGGGTGGTCCCGACGCGGACGTCCCGTCTTGTCCTGACTGGGACATGCGGGCACTGCTGAGCCATCTGAGCATGATCCACCTGTGGGCGGCGGGCCATGTCGCCGAACTCCACCCCGGGTCCTGGGGGAACCTCAATGATTTGGCTGAGTTCTGGCCGAACCTCGCTGTTTTCTGGCCAGACGACCAGAACTTGGTCGACTGGTACCTAGAAACGAATGCGAATCTCGTTGAAACACTTGAATCTGCGCCTCTCGATATAGAACGCTGGACGTTCAATCTTGCGCCCTCACCTCTCGCCATGTGGGCGAGGCGCCAGGCTCATGAAACGGCGATCCATAGATACGACGCTGAGAACGCGGCGGGGATAGCGACCCAGTTCGAACCCATGCTCGCCTCCGATGGCATTGACGAGCTGCTTGTGTGCATGGCCCCCCGATATGAGGGTTTCTCGGAGACCCGAACGATGGTGGTTCACGCGACAGATACTGGCGACCGTTGGCACCTGACAATATCGCCAGACGAAGTCGTCACCGTTCGCAGCAATGAACCCGCTGAAATTACGCTCAGCGGGAACGCTTCCGATCTCTACTTAGCTGTGTGGAACAGAGGCGACGACTCCAACATCACCATCATCGGCGATCACGATATTCTGGATCAGTGGCGCGGCAAAAAGAAGAGTCAATGGCCGGGCGAAGAACGTCAAACCTGACGGGCTTCCGTTGATCTGATCACAACAATCGGGTGGGCTTGTGTCTGTAGGTGTGTCAGACTTTCAGGCATGACGAAGCACGGCATCCTGACTACAACCGAGGGCACGAGCAAGGACGCGTTTGGGGCGGCAGATTGGGGCCTGCTGATCTTCTCTGGGGTTACGTGGGGCTCATCGTTTCTATTCATGGCCGAAGCTCTTGAGTCGTTTCATCCGGGGATGGTCACGTTCCTCAGGGTCCTCTTTGGGTTCCTTACCCTCTCACTGTTCCCTTCGTCCAGAGCGAAGTTCGATAGAGCCGACTGGCCGAGCGTTGCCCTACTGGGTGTGACTTGGATGGCATTCCCTTTGACGCTTTTTCCGCTTGCCGAACTGAGAGTTTCGTCTGCAGTTGCTGGGATGATCAATGGGGGAGCGGCTGTGGCTGTTGCCGCCGTGGCTACGGTGTTGCTGAGGCGGCTTCCTGGCCGGATTCAGATGGTTGGCCTGGGCGTAGGATTTCTTGGTTTGACGATGGTATCAATCCCCAGCTTTGGAGCTGGTGCCAGCTCGACCATAGGCGTTGTGATGCTCCTCGTCGCCGTCATCTTTTATGGATTTGCATTCAACCTAGCGGTGCCCTTGCAGCAAAAGTATGGAGCGCTCCCCGTGCTTTGGCGGGCTCTTATGGTCTCTGTGGTTCTCACTGCCCCCTACGGTCTCGTCGGCTGGTCCGCGAGCACCTGGAGCGTAGAGCCGGTGCTCAACCTTCTGGCTCTCGGCGTTGGAGGAACAGCCCTCGCATTTGTTGCTGCCACGAAGCTGGCAGGCCGCGTAGGTAGTTCTAGGGCCTCAGTTGCTTCGTATGTGACGACGCCTCTGGCGATCACCTTGGGGGTGCTGTTCAGGGGTGAATCAGTGGCAGCTTTGGCCATTGTCGGAGCCGTGACCACCGTCTCTGGGGCCTTCCTTACCTCTCGAACCGAGATACGATCGAGAAACGCCTGAGACCGGGTACCTGCAACACTTAACCAATGGCTTCTGACAGATCTTTTCTCGCTACTTCTGAAGGCACCACCTCAGGGGCGTTTGGGCCGGGGGACTGGGGACTCGTGCTGTTCTGTTCGTTGGTCTGGGGGTCGTCGTTCCTCTTCATCGCTGAAGGCCTCGAGGCCTTCCCCGCTGAAACTGTGGCGTTCCTTCGTGTGGGCTTTGGACTTCTGACACTGTCTCTCTTCCCCTCCGCTCGACAACGGATAGACGGTCAGGACTGGGGAAGAGTCGCGCTACTGGGACTCGTGATGTTGGCTCTTCCTTTCACCCTTTACGCGGTCGCCCAACAGTATGTCGAGAGTGCCGTTGCTGGGATGATCAATGGCGGGTTCCCCATCACAGCTGGGGTCGTTGCTGCTGTGCTGTTGCGGCGCCTGCCAGGCTGGCCACAGCGAATCGGGCTGTTTCTAGGGTTCATTGGCATTGCTCTTGTGAGCATCCCCAACCTAGGCGAAGGCGGGAACGCGACATGGGGGATTGTGCTGGCTCTCCTTGCCATCTGGTCCTACGGACTAGCAAATAGCTTGGTGGTGCCTCTTCAGCAGAAATACGGAAGTGTGCGAGTACTCTCGCGGGCGCTTCTGGTGGCATTTGTGTTGACGGCCCCCTTCGGCCTGTATGGGCTCAGGGATGCCGAGCCGACGCTTCGATCATTCTCGGCGTTGGCCGCCCTAGGCATTGGTGGCACCGGTCTAGCGTTCATTGCCTCCACAAGGCTTGCCGGTAGGGTGGGGGGAGCTAGAGGGTCGATTTATGGGTACTTCACGACACCAGTAGCGATCATTCTCGGTATTTTCTTTAGGAGTGAGTCAGTTTCGTCTATCGCATTTGTGGGTGCAGGCGTGATTATCTTGGGCGCTTGGCTCGTGAGTCGATCCGACACAGGCGCTGCTGAACAGACACGCACGGAAGATCGAGAAGCTCTCCCACTGGAAGGTGTGCAGAGGCCTAGGTGGCTTCGTTCTTAAGTCGGACCTGACTCTCGCCTTCGCGTTTGAGACCGACAGCATCTTCGTAGTCAACTCTGAAAAGGTCCATGAGTTCAGCTGTGGGCATGTGTGGGTCAAGCGGTTTACCGATCGTTATCAGTTTTCGGTCCGCCTTGATGACCGCAGAGATGATGGGGACCCCAGCCCCCCTCCCGATTATTAGGAACCCTGTCTTCCAATAGTCACGGTATGACCGGGTTCCGTCTGGGGCCATGACCAGGGCAAAACCGTCGTCTGCGTGGAAGTGGGCTGTTACCTGATCTACCAGACTCCCTGGCTTGGATCGATCGACTGGAATACCGCCAAGGCCTCTGAAGAACCAAGAGGCTCCGGGCTTGAAGAGGGTGTGTTTCGCAATGTAGGCAGGTTTGATTCCCAGGGTCCAGACCGCCATGACGAACAGGATGAAGTCCCAGTTGCTGGTGTGTGGTCCTCCGGCCAAGACGAAGGACGTCCCGCGGGGAACGTCGCCTTCAATTGTCCAGCCAGATGCCTTCAGCATCAGTCTCCCAAGGAACCGGCGGATTGGCATCGGCTAGCTAAACGTCTTGTGCTGGTTGGACATAGGATCTATCCGACCAATTCAACGCGGACGTTGGCTTGGTTTGCTTCGACAAAAAACGACTCAAATCCTGCCTGTTTGAATACTGAGGTTTCGCCATCTGTGGTTCCTCCGATTACTAGGACCTGGACATCCTCGTCTTCGATATGTCTAAGGATGGCCTCGGCGATCGGTCCGGACACAACTTCAACGGTTGGTTGAATGTCATGGTGTCCCGACCGTTGGCGAGAGATCCTCGTCAGAGAGTGAACTAGCCAATGGAGTTCGGAGCGAACGGCCTCTTGCATCGGCTCCATAAGATCATCGAAGTTCGGCACTGCCACAACGTGAAGGAACTCGAGGTCGTGGCCAGTCTCTGCTGCGATCTCGAAAGCTCTTTGATGGACTGCTCTTGAGTTTTGGGCGGCCTTGGTGGCACAGACAATTCTGGTCAATGTGATGCCTCCCCGTCGTTGTAGTTCTCCGAGATGAGATCGAGAGCGGCTAGACGGTACGCAAGCTCGCTTGACAGGTGCTCAGCTGTATCGCCTGACACAATGCCCCGCAATGCAGCTTCGGCAATTGCGGAACGTTCAGCTGAAATTGCATCTGCCCGCGCCTGCAGGAACATTGCGGTTTCCAACTCGGGGTGAGCCTGGAAGTGGCTATCGAGCTCTTTCCTTGAGTCCGCCATCACTTCTTCATACAGCTCATCGAGTGGGGCCCACACTTCGGGAAAGAGTACGCCCTCCGTCCTCAAGCGCTCAAGCTCTCGACGAGCTGCCCTCTTGGCAAACAGGTTGGCTTGGTGCTTCTCTTGGCTGATGAGGGAGTCCTGCTTGTGAGCTCTCCTTCGAATGCAGCAATGGCTGGCAGGGTAAGAGCAAGGGCTAACGACACGGCCCCTCGTAATCCGCCCCAGTACATGACGTGCTGGAATCCAATGGGGATGAATCGGGTGGACTCAATGCGGTTATGTACGAAGGACACGGCGTAGATGATGACGGCTCTCGATATCAAGATCGCAAGGACTGCGAGTACGACTGGGCCGGCCTTGTCGATCATGTCAGAGATGTGAATTCGGAGCCCAAGGAGTAGGAATACGAGCGAGTTCACCATGAAGCTGAGGAACTCCCAGAAGTTCTCCAACGTGAGCCGCGTAGTGGGTGAGGTGTTCCTGAAACCCAAGTTTCCAACCATCATTCCGGCAGCAACTACCGCGAGGATGCCTGAGAGATGCAGGTCATGGTTGCCTATGAGTGCTCCGAATTCCTCAGCGATGAGATAGCTACCGAAAGCAAGGGCGACTGTGGTTGTCGTCTCAATCATGGGGTCGTCGATATTCTTCAGAACCAGATTGGAGACCACGTACCCAAGGATTGCTCCGATGAGTAGCCCACCGGCAGCAACTTTCACAAACTCGAGCAATGCGCTTCCAACAGTGAGTGTTGCTCCACCAGCCGCCAGAAGGGCGAGGTTGAAGATCACAATGGCCACCCCGTCGTTGAGGAGGCTCTCGCCCTCTACAAAGGTCGCCAGTCGCTTCGAAACCCCAAGGCTGCGGAAGAACGCTATCACCGCCACCGGATCTGTGGCCGAGACAAGAGCCCCGAAGGCGATGGCAGCTGGCCAGCTGATGGATGGAATGAAGGTAACAGTGAGCCAAGCCACCATGGCTGTGCCAATGAGCGTGCCACCAACAGCGAATGACAGGATCGAAGGAAGGTCGGCCTTGAGGCGACTCCATGGGAGGTGCATAGTCGCTTCGAAGATGAGCGGCGGAACCAAGACTCCGAGAATGAGTTCACTCGGAAGGTTTAGGTCAATGGCGGGGAAGCCTGCAAGCAACAGGCCGACAAGCACTAGCGCCACGGTGTAGGGGAACTTGATTCGTCGCACCACGACAGCGACTACTACGGCGATCGCAAGTAGGGCAACGGTAATGGCCGTAGAACTGATAACGGCCGAAACACCTTCGGCTGCGTGTTCTACTTCTTGGGCTACGAGAAAGAGTTGACTCATGCGGGATTGAGGTTACTCCCTCGAGTCCCCCTCTTGCAGCCCCCAACGCAAGTGCACGAAGATGTGTCCACAAACCCAGGGCTCGCAGACACATATGCGTGCACTTTCAGTGGAGGTAGGAGGACGGCGGTAGGCTTTAGGGATGGAAGATCTCTCTCTTTGGACTACCGGGCTGCTGTTGGTGGGCGGGTTTGCAGCTGGGTTTATCAACACTGTTGCTGGGGGAGGGTCAGCGATCACAGTGCCGGTATTGATCGAGCTGCTGGGTTCAGCAACTCTCGCCAACGGGACTAATCGTGTTGCCGTATTGCTACAGAGCCTCGTTGGTATCGGCCGATTCCAGAAGGGTGAGAAAGTGCCCTGGAGGCGGACGCTACCGCTGCTCCCATCGGCCGTCATCGGTGGTCTGGTCGGGAGCAAGATCGCCTCAGAACTCTCGCCTGAGCTTATGAAGAAGCTGTTTGGGGTGGTGATTGTGCTTGTGGCGGCGTCGGTGGTGTTCAAGCCGACTGCTTGGTCGGGAGGGAGTGGCGGAAGGCTCAAGGAACCCTGGCTGTCGATTGTCTTCTTCTCAATCGGTGTATACGGAGGCTTTGTGCAGGCTGGGGTGGGCTTTCTTCTTCTTGCAGGACTGGTTGTTGGCCTTGGGATGGATTTGGTGTCTGGTAACGCAGCCAAGCTGGTGGTAGTTGTTGCCTTCACTGCTGTTGCCCTGCCGGTCTTCATGGCAGCTGGTCAGGTTCGTTGGGCGGTGGGCTTGGTGTTGGCGGGCGGCAACATGCTGGGCGCCTATGTTGCCGCCCACTTCGCAATCAACAAGGGCGCTGGTTGGATGAGATGGGCCCTCGTGGCGGCGGCCTTGGTTGCGGCTGGCAGGATGCTCTTCTTTTGAGTAAGTGACCTAAGTGCTTCTGGCCTCTACTCTCCGCCGATCGACGAGTTGGGAGACGATGTGGCTCCATTCGCTGGGAGACCCCACAGTCCGGAGGCTTAGATAATGACGGTGGCCGTTCCAACTGGCCCGGTCATCCTTATGCAGATTACCGCTGTATGGGTGCCGACAACCGCCCTACCACCCGCCCTGCCAGCCGAGTGTTGGGAATGTGCGTTCAGCACCTACTGATGTAGCGTTAACGGTACATGAAACAACTTCGATTCCTCCGTCGGCTTGTCCTCGGTTTTTCGATCCTTCTGCTTCTGGCAACGACGGCGTTGGCCGGACTAGGGCCTGCCGCGTCGAGTGTCGAGTCACCTGGTGCAGGACGCGTCACTGCAACGTCCCAAGGTTCGCTGGCTGATAGGACTGTCCCGAGCCCTTCGTCGTCGTTGGCAGAGGCCGTATCGGAGACTCCCGAAACCACCCTCAGTCCGGAGACGACGACGATTACAACCACTGTGCTAGCTACAACGGCACCAACAACCACTAAAACAACAACGCCCCCAACCACCACGACCACGACGACCACGACGACGACGACCACGACCACGACCACGATTGCCCCACCACCACCGACGACCGGTACTACTACAACAACGGCGCCTACGGGCGGGTGGGAACAACCTCCCGTCAACATCCTCTCTGAAGGCGAAATCTACGATCTGCTCATCGGAGCCGGTTTCCCGGCCGCCGCTGCAACGGACGGGGTGGAGGTAATCCGGTGTGAGACGGTGCCTGATTTCAATGCTTCATCCCTTCACCCCAACGGGTTATACGCAGGGCTGTTCCAACACGCTCTCTTTTACTGGGATGTTCGATCGGCCAATGCAGGAGTGTCAGGCCTGTCACCCTTTGACCCTGCTGCCAACGCTGCGGTTGGGTATCTGTTGTGGAACGAGAAGCAGACTTTCTCAGGGCACTGGCCTCATTGTGGCGCGGGGCGTTAGCTAGAGTACGGCCGACGAGGAGGCAACCAATGGCGGCACTTGAGGCAACAGTCCAACAGCATTCCCGCCGGCGCTGGCTGATAAACGCACCGGTGGACTTCGGGGTAGCGCTGGCTTGGATCCCGTTTTCCGCTGTAACGTACTTCGTTCTTGAAAATTCATCTGCGCTCAAGCTCGTTGTGGCGGCAACCTTCGCCTTCTCCCTTTCTCACCAACCCCTCACGCTACCGCTGGTCTACGGAGACTCGTTGAGGTTTTCAGCCGCCAAGAAAGTGTTCACCTGGGCTCCTCCCATCCTTCTGGGGCTCATCCTGCTCGGTCAAACCTTTGGTGGACTGGTGCTTGTTGCCACGGTCGCCGGGCTTTGGAACACTGGTCACACCCTCCAGCAGCGGTACGGCCTCACGCGTATCTATGGTCGGTTCGCCGGGCACGCCAACGGTCGAACAGAGCAAACCATGCTCTGGTCCTGGTTGCTTTTCACCATGATGTTTGTGGCAACCGATGCTGGGTTGCTTGGACGGGTGACGCAGTTGGGACTGGGTGAACTCAACGAGAAAAGCCTTCAGATACTCGTCGATACCGCCGCCTTCATCAGGCCAGCACTCTGGGGGTTCGGTATTGCGGCGATCGTGTTGGCCCTCAAATGGGTCCGAGATGAGCTGTCCCATGGCACAGTGAATCCAGCCAAGTGGCTCTATGTGGGTTCAACAGCTGTCCTCTTCGCAGTCATGGTCTGGCAGCCAGTAGTTGGATTCGTCGGCTGGGTCGGGTCTCACGCTTTGGAGTACTACGTGGTGGTCCATCATCACCTCGGCTCCCGGTATGGCGGCGGTGATCATCAGGATGCGGCGATTTCACGTTTTGCTAGGACGACGAGAGCACGAATTGGATTCGTGGTTGTTTATGTTCTTGCTGTTTTCGGCCTCATGAAGGCTTTGTCGACGTGGGGGAGCGCCCTGGCATACTCGCTTGTGTTCTTGATGCTTGGAGCGATGCATTTGCTGTATGACGGGTTCATCTGGAAGCTTCGTGACCCGGAGATAGCGAAGGCCTTCCACATCAATACTGACGCGTAGTTAGCCGCCAGAGACGGCTGCCCGGGCTCGTTCGTCGAGCCGAGGGATCTCGTCCGCGTCGTCTAAATAGTTGTGCGGGAGGCGGACGTCTCGCGGCCCTGAGGTGTGGCCTCTCGGCATGGTTGCTGCCTCGTGAGGGAAGGGTTGGCTGTGATCAAGTTCTGCCAGCATGTCATCGAGGTGGCTGAGGCTCTCGGCCATATGCAACCTCCTGCGAATATCTTTCCCAGCCCGAAAACCCTTGAGGTACCACGAAGGGTGCTTGCGGAAGCTACGAATGCCAATGTGCTCTCCGTACCAGGCCACCAACATCGAAGCGTGCTGTGCCATGACCTTGGCCACGCCACCGAGGTCGGGGGCTGGGCTGATGGGCTCTGCAGTGAAGGCTTCTTGAAGCTCCCGGAAGAGCCATGGCCGGCCTAGGCAACCTCTCCCGACGACTACCCCGTCACAACCTGTCTGTCTCATCATGTCGAGTGCATCCGAGCCTACCCAAATGTCACCATTTCCTAGTACTGGAATTGTGGTCACGGCCTGTTTGAGTTCGCCGATTGCCTCCCATCGGGCCGAGCCTGAGTAGAGCTGGCGAGCGGTCCGAGCGTGCAAAGCCACGGCTGCAGCACCGGCTTCCTCCGCGGCTCGCCCAGCAGCCAGGTATGTGATGTGATCGTCATCGATCCCCATCCGCATCTTGACCGTTACTGGGGTGTCACCAGCACCCCGAACGGCACCAGCGACAACTGCCTCAAACAGTCGGTGTTTGAAGGGGAGGGCTGCACCCCCACCATGCCTGGTTATCTTGGGTGCTGGGCAACCGAAGTTGAGGTCGATGTGCTCTACCCGGCCCTGCTCGGTGAGTCGTCGGGCTGCTTCTTCCATGGCCTTGGGATCAACGCCATACAGTTGGATCGAGCGGACCGATTCGTCGTCTGCGAACTTGGCAATCTGGAGGGTCTTTTCGTTGCCTTCAGTAATAGCGCGGGCCCCAACCATCTCGCTGACGTATAGCCCCCCGCCGTATTCTCGGCAGAGCATCCTGAACGGAGCGTTGGTTACCCCAGCCATCGGGGCTAGGACCACTGGAGGATCAACGACCAGGTTGCCGATCTTCATTTGCTGAAATCCCAAAGGTTTAGCCCAGCCTGTGTGAGAAGCCTTCTCGTTGATGCAAGGGGCAGGCCCATGACGCTGAACGGATCTCCGTTGACACTTGAGATGAACACGCTCGACGGGCCCTGGATTGAATAGGCGCCGGCCTTGTCCATGGGATCACCGGTTGCAACATAGGCGTGGATTTCGGATTCACTCAGAGCGACAAATCGCACGGCTGTTCGTTCCACTGTGGAATAAAGGGCTGCCTCATGGCAGATGGCAACTCCCGTATATACCAAATGAGTCCGCCCTGATAGTTTGGTCACCATTGCGATAGCTTCGGCCGTTGTACGGGGCTTGCCGAGGATTGTCCCGTCAATGAACACGGAGGTATCGGCGGCAAGGGTGGCCTCCCCTGCCTTCCACTGTGCTGAAGCCTTGTCCCGACAGACCCTCTCTACATATCGGAGGGGATGTTCATCTGGCAGGACGGTCTCGTCGACGTCAGGAGCGCGGACCGAGAACGCCAGGTTGAGGCGATTGAGAAGCTCGGATCGACGAGGGGAGCCAGAGGCAAGGACTAGCGAGGGACGTGACATGGGTTGATTCTCGCAGATTCCCTGCAGATGGCGAGGTGGGGTGCTCAGGCCTGTAACGTTGAGGGACACGCAGATAGTGATGGAGATGGTGATGGCTCAGCAGAATGGACCCAAGGAAAGGGCCCCTCATGACACAGATTCGGATCAGAGCGGTGTGCCCCATCCCGTGAACGCTGACTCAAGGAAACCCAATGGTTAAGTCATGGGGTAGCCGTCTGGAGAAGAAGTCGGCACGCGTCCTCGAGCATGGTGAATCGATTGTGGCTGGCATGCTCGTCATTCGTGTAGGTCGCATCGAGCGGCCGGTATGGACTGTGGAGCCAGCTAGGCAACGGACTCCCCCCCAAGGGGTTCCACCGAGCTTTGGAGCGACTCTGCCTCTTGCAGGTGTTATCGGGCTTACCAACCAGCGGTTGTTGTTCTTCGCGTCGGGAGGATCCAAGAGCTTGCGCTCCCCGGAAGTTGTGGTCCAGATTGGGGAAGTCACCAAGGTCACGACCACCGACGAGGCGCGATTCTTGGGTGTTGTCTTCTCCTTCGGCGACGGCTCAACCATGGCCTACGATGCCCCGAAGGCTGGGCGCCCCTCGTTGTTTCTTGATGCCATGGAAGCGAACTGGCCGGAGCTGTTCAACTAGCTGCTGATATTGGCGTGTTGTTCCACCCACGCATGCATTGCGATTCCCGACGCCACCCCAGCATTAACTGAGCGGGTCGAGCCGAACTGAGCGATCGACAGCACAGTCACACAAGCGGCCTGCGCGTCAGCAGAGAGCCCTGGTCCCTCTTGTCCAAAGAGGAGCACACACCGCTTGGGTAGTTCGAAGCGCTCGATGGGTTGGGACCGCGGCAGAATGTCGATTCCGATGACAGGTAGGTGGTTGGATTCGGTCCACTCGGTGAACGCTTCGAAGCTTGGGTGGTGACGAATGTGTTGATACTTATCTGTGACCATGGCGCCCCGACGATTCCACTTCTTCTTGCCAATAATGTGTACTTCGGCGGCAAGGAACGCATTGGAGTTGCGGACCATCGTCCCAATGTTGAAGTCGTGCTGCCAGTTCTCGATGGCGACGTGAAAGGTGTGTCGACGACTGTCGAGATCAGCAACGATTGCTTCGTGACTCCAGTACCGATACTGGTCCAGCACATTGCGGCGATCGCCATCAGCCAGCAAGCTGGGGTCGAGCCGGTCGTCGTCTGGCCAAGGCTCCCCGTGCGGTCCCACGCCAATTTCTCGGCCTGAGTCTGTGGGGTTCCATGCGGCCAGCAGGCCCTCGACTGTGACTGTGCCCGCTACTCCAGAGCTGGCTCCGACCACACCTTCGCCCGGAGTGTCGGTAGTCAGGCAACCGACGGCGACAAACCGATCGATGTTGAAAGGCCTCATTAGTAATGCGAGTTCGTGGACTTCGCACGTGGCTTCATTAGTCCGGGGGGAGAATCGGCCCGAACCGTGCTCCCCAACAAACATTATCGACAACCGGTGTCGGCGCGCGTTGTCGAGCAGACGGCCAACCTTGGCGAGGTCGGCGTCAAGCGTCGATCTATACGCCTTGATATCTACCAGTAAAAGAGCGTCGTTCACGGGGATAGGTTAGGACACCTGCAGCTGACAGGCCTCGAACCTTGACTTGCTGGTGCTCATTTTGGTTTGGATAATCCACCAAGATAGGCGCTTGCTATTAGGCTCCACCCATGAACTGGCTTGCCTCCCAAGAATCTGCTTTTACCAAGGTTGGAGCTCTTGCTCTCCTTGCCGTCGCGGTCTATTACGGCGCACGCCTCATTGTTCTCCCGATCATTCATCGGATCGCCAAGAAGAGCGCCACTAAATGGGATGACATTCTGCTGGATCAGGGCCTGTTGAAACGTCTGTCGTGGATCCTTCCGCCTGTCGCTGTGTGGGCCGTGCTTCCGAGACTTAATCTTGAAAATGAATCCATCGACCGAATCGCTACGGCTTCGCTGGTTGCTGCTGCAGTGATTGCTTCTTCTGCGATTCTTAGCGGCGTTGACGATGTTTACGCGATGTACTCAAAGAACTCCGAACGGGCGATTAAGGGATATCTCCAGGTAATCCAGATCATCATCATCATCTTCGCCGGAATCGTGCTCTTGACCGTGCTTGCCGATACGGAGCTTGGCGGGGTGTTGGCAGGCCTTGGCGCGATCACCGCTGTGTTGCTGCTGATCTTCCAGTCAACGATCTTGTCGATTGTTGCTTCGGTACAACTCACTGGTAACGACATGATTCGGCTCGGGGACTGGATTGAGGTTCCAGGCACGAAGGTAGACGGTGAGATTATTGATATCGCTCTTCACACCATCAAGGTGCAGAACTGGGATAAGACCATCGCAACCATTCCGTCTCACAAGCTGGTAAGCGAACCGTTTGTCAACTGGCGTGGGATGAGCCTTGCCGG
>CAXMSI010000019.1:0-15190 GCA_964196085.1 uncultured Acidimicrobiia bacterium
ATTCCAGTGGATCTCGTCGAGAACATCGCCCGAACGCTTATCTCCAAAGGAAAAGTAGATCATCCTTTCCTTGGCATCCTTGGCACGACCTTCACCGAAGAGCTAGCTGACGGGTCGGTTCAGCCATCAGGGGCGATCATTGGAGGCATCCTCCAAGAAGACGGCACCTATGTAACGCTCGATGCGTCAGACGCTATCGAGATTGAAGGCAACGTTCACAAGTCAGCATTCGGTGAAGCCGGAGCAAGGTTGGGCGATGTCATCGTTGCTTTCGACGGCAATCCGATCCGCACCATGAACCAACTGGCTGCCCTGATGCGATACTACCGAGCGGGAGACAGCATTGCTGTTGACCTGATCAGGGACGGCGTGTCGCTAACTATTTCGGTGACACTCGATACACGACCGGAGGGCATATGAGTGAAAACATTTTTGAGAAGATGATGGGCTTATTCAACCAGCCAGGGCCCGTAAACCGGGCAATCATCGAGGAGATCGCGATGAGCTTGGCGGGCCCCGGTGAACCCTTGGACCCCAGCCTCACCGATGAGTACCAAGAGTTAGGCAACCTAGCCTTGTTGCAGACGGCGACGATCACTGACTTGCCGAACCTTGATAACCCGCGTATTGATCCCGTGGACCGCGCCACATGGACGCGAGATAACCTGGGAGCTTTCGACTACCTCGCCGAACCGCTTGGGGGTCGACTCTCCGCTGAGAACTCAATGATGGCCCCCATTGCCTCATCGATGATCGGTATGCAGCTTGGGTCGCTCATCGGTTCACTTTCACATTTCGCTCTGGGTAGCTTCGACGTAGGCCTAGTAGCGAAGTCCCCTCGCGGTTACTTAATCGTCCCCGCGGTCGAATCATTCGCCCGCGAACATGCCCTAGATCCAAGGGATTTGCGGCTTTGGGCATCTCTTCATGAATCGCTCCACCTCCGAATTTCCAGCATTGACTGGATAGCTGCCCGCTATGCGTCTCTCCTCACCGAGTACCTCAACGGCCTCAACGTGGACATGGGGCAAATCATGGGTCAAATGCAGGGTATGACTGACCCATCTCAAGCTGAAGAGATGTTCAGCGAGGGGGGCCTGCAGGGCCTCTTGGGAGAGAGCGAAAACGACGAAGCCCGGATGGATGCTCAGGCTCTGCTGGCAGTTGTTGGTGGTATGCGCCGGCACTTCGTGGCAGGTTTTGCCGATCAGTACGGACTTGATCTTCTCGAGATCCGTAAGGCTCTCGTCAGTCGGAGTCTTGAGCCCGAAGGCACCCCAAACGGCACAATGGCACTACCCACGCTCGAGGGAATATCGGCTGGAGAAGCTTTCTGTGACGAGGTCGTAGAGCGATGGGGGCCGAGCACGTTGCCGAAGATCCTCTCTGACCCCGAAGCCGCACCAACAGCTTCAGAACTCGAGGATCCGGTTGGTTGGGCAGCGCGCGTCCTGCTAGACGAACTACCCACCTTATAATAGCCCCAGCTCTCGGTAGTATCGCGCCATCGAGCCACCCTCTTAAGGAATCATCATGATCGGCAAGTCAGCACCTGCTTTCGCCCTCCTCGACCAAAACAAGCAACTAGTCACCAATGAAGACCTCATGGGCAGCAAGGCCCTAGTTGTCTTCATGCCCTTCCCATTCACCGGCTTCTGCGACGGCGAAGTCTGTGAGATCCGAGACAACTTCGCCTCGTTGGCCTCGGCCGACGCGAAGGTTGTCATCATCACTGCCCATGCCATTCCTACGAACGCCAAGTGGGCTTCTGAGAACAACGTCGAGTTCCCTGTCCTTTCCGACTTCTGGCCTCATGGTGAAACTTCCCAGGCCTACGGCGTCTTCAACGACACCCTCGGCGTGGCAATCCGTGCCACCTTCGTTCTCGATGAGGAAGGTGTTGTACGTTCGGTAGTTGCTACTGAAAAACTGACTATCCCCAGAGAGTTCACCAACTACACCGACGCCCTCGCCGCGATATAGCGAGAACAGATTGGTCGTCCTCTGGGCGGCCAACCGTTTCACACTCAGTCACCCAAAGAGTGATTTCAACCGTTCCCACAAGCCCAAGGCCCTAGGAGCAGGTAGTGCGGCAAGCACTTCTGCAGTTAGATCAGCAGGAAGGTTGCCAACCACAAGGTAGGTCTCGGCTCCAACGGTCCAATAATGCAGCGACCTCCCGAAAGGAAGGTTGTCGACTAGGTACTGGCGCCGGCCAACTCGCTCAGTGTGCGGGTTCTCTAACTCGGTGAGTTTCACTACGTCATCGAAAACCGTCAGAGTGAATGTGAAAATTCCATCTACGTATCGGCCAACGAGATAGGTATCGGTCTGGCCGGTGCCAGCAAGGGTGAACCCAGCAATCTTGTCGGCAATAGTGGAGCGGCTACCCAGCGGCATTAGGCCCGAGTCGACGAAGCCTGTTGATTCGAGCGCTATCGAGCTGTCCAACTGCCATGACAACATCCGAGCTTCACAAATTTCAGAACCGTCACTATCGAAAGTCGTTGCCGACACCATGACCGAGGTAGCTTGATCGAAAATAATCTCAACACGCTTGAGGCTACCGTCAGTGATCTCGAACTTTTCTGCAGGAGCCCCCAGATACATGACCTGACCAACCATTCGGGCTGTGTATCGGTCAGCCAGCTCCCAAAGTCCGGGAACCGCTACCGGTACGACCAGTGATTCACCCGAGCCAGACTCAAGCCGAGAGACTGCAGAACCGTCAGCCATCTCGATGTCAAGCAGTGAGGTGTCGGGCCCGTTCTCACCCGGACAGCTGATCAGCTGTTCCCCGCGCAGGCTGAGGTTCGCTCGTTCTTCTAGGTGGTCTTCCAGTTCTCCTGCAGACGCCGGGAGCCCAACAAGCAAAACCAGAAGACAGCTGGCGAGCACGACGAGGCGCCTCATTCTGAACCTTCAGGAATCTGCGGGATGAGGGTTGGAGCCTCTTGATTGAGTTCAAGCTGAGTCTCTGTAACTTCAGAAAAGGAGATCTCAGTGGGCTGAGAAGCCTGATAGGTCGCGAGGCTAACAAACGACACGAAGGCAACAGCCGCCACCGCAACAGCTTTCCGTGCGCGGTGCGGTTGGATCACCGGAGGTGCGGCCCTCGGGAGACCGAACCTCGGTGCCTCAAAGGTGGGCAATCCTCTGAGTGCGGCTCGAGCGCTGTGCAGGTCGGTGAGCTCATTCTGACATAGAGAACATCCCGAGAGATGGTCGTTCACCGTCCTTACCTCTGAAGAGGTCAGTTCTCCGTCAAGGCGAGCTGAAAGCAGCTCTCCCAGGTGTTCAGTCATGCGAGCGCCTCCCGCAGGAGTTTGCGGCCGCGGTGTATTCGGCTCCGCACTGTTCCCACCGGGATCTCGACTGAGTCAGCGATTTCATCGTATGACATACCAACAACGTCGCACAGAACAACTGCCTCTCGGAACTCGGCCGAAAGCCCCATGAGCGCTGACTGAACCTCTTCTCCGAGACTGTTGTAGGCAATGACCACATCTGGTGGCGGCGACGATAGCAAGGCCATCCGGTCGATGTTGTCTGGCAGCGGAACAGTTGGCCGACGCTTCTTCTTTCGGTAACCATCCACGAAGCAATTGTGGGTGATCCGCCATAGCCACGCCTCAAACGAGCCCGGGGTGTAGCGCTCAAGGCCTGTGCGGACGCGGAGAAGAACCTCTTGAGACAGGTCAGCCGCATCGGCGGGGTTGCCCGTGAGCCTATAGGCGTAGTTGTAGATCCTTCGGCCATGTGTTCTGGCTACTTCTTCCCAGGTAATGGGGTCAGACAAGTCTTCCGACCTCCTTGTCTAGGAACGAAGTGGTGAAGGAATTAGTTCCTAAGAATCTGAGAGATTCTCTTTGATATCGGTGGCGACGTCATTCGCCTGATCGCTGGTCTCAGCGAGGGCTTCTTTGACGTCTTCAACCCCATCTTCAAGGCCTGCTTTGAATTCTTTGGCCGAAGACCCAAGCGAGCGAGCTAGACCCGGCAGACGCTTGGCTCCGAAAAAGAGCAAGACAACAACCAAGATGATGAGAAGTTGGGCACCTCTGATGTTTGTAAACATAGGCTAAGCATACTCCATGCACGCCCTAGGCACCGTCGGTAGTTTCCTCACTGTTGGAGCCGGGGTCGTTAAGCAACCTTCTAGCAAACCGCCACAAGAGCGTGCCCAGCACTACATGCACCCCTATCAGAGCAATGACCCCCACAGTTTGAGCGGTCGTAAGCCCGAACATCGGCTTCTCAACTCAGGGTGAGTTGGGTGATGAACTCCTGGATTCGCTCCCGGCTGATGAACCGGATCGAAGGATTGGCTTTCTCTCTGGCATATACAGAAAACGGTGCGAACTTTGCGGTAACGAGAATTGCCTCATCGGCCTTCGACGTTGCCGCTGCGGCAACGAATGCACGGATCTCGGAATCTCCCAGCTCTGGATGGGAGTCCTCATCGTGGCTCACGTTGTGAACATATAGGCTCTTGCCACCTTTTGTGGCCAAATAATCTGCACCGTCCATGGCTCCCACCGTGTATCCCTTGTGTACCAACACACCACGGACAAGTTCAGGAGCATCGGCAGATGCTGGATCAAGCCCATTCGCCCGCAACGCCGCATCAACACTTGCGGGGATCGAAAGGTCAGCCGACAGTTGCTTGAGTTCGTCGGCACCACCCTTACCCGGGGCGGTCAGTTCTTCAGGAGCATCAGGGACATGCACCTCATCGCCGGCCATTGGATCTCCGTCGACTACACCGATGTCTGAGAGTTCGTCAGGATCAATCTCGTCGGGAGCATCGAAGCTGGTAGTGCCAATTAGTTCGCCGTCGACAACGGCCGAAACGGTGGTCACCCCATCGATGGGAAGTGAAGCCTTTTTGTCTACGACCGCTTTGACTGCTGCGGCTAAGAGCCGGCCTCGAAGCACGTCATCCGCGCCATCTTCGGGCAGTACAGCATCGAACGTGACACGTGCTTCGTGACCAGCGACATGGAAGTCGCTCACCGTGAGGCCTGCTGCTGAGACAACGCTGCTACTCGCATCGGATGCAACTGGGGCCTCGGCAGGCGGCTTCTTGCGCCTCCCCCCAAAGATCCCATACAGGATGACCAAGAGTCCAACAGCTATGAATGCGTATCCAAGATATCTCATGAAACCTCTCCGAATGAGCTACCCAAACGGTAGCCGGTGAAGAATCGTCTAGGAAACTTTGCGCTGGCGAAGGGCTCGCTCTTTGCGAAGGCGCCGTCGTTCTCGTTCGCTCAAACCGCCCCAAATTCCAAAACGCTCGCCGTTCACAATGGCATACTCCAGGCATTGAGCCTGTGCGGCGCACTCGCCACAGATGGCTTTGGCTCGTCGTGTGGAGGCGCCGCGCTCAGGGAAAAAGAGGTCTGCATCTGCTCCTAAGCAGTTGGCATCTGCCTGCCACGCCAATGTAGACAATTCGAGCGCGTCTAAAAGCTTTTCATTACTCACCGTGCGCCGCTCCAAGTCTCAAACGTGTAATTACAACAGTGGAAGTATGGACTACCCCACGCGCGCTGTCAAACGAGAATGCCTTATTCTTCTAGGCGTTTTCACCGACGTAACCCTACGAACCGACTAGCCCGCGCCACCGATCCATGGGGTTGGACAACCCTATGACGATCGTCAAACAGTGAGAAACCGCGCGTTAATAGGGTATTCACTCCCCTACTCGGCACAAAATGCGCGAAACGCCCCATAACTAGGGTTCTATGGAAAGCGCTTCAGGCAACAATTGGTTCGTAGAGAATATTTCCATCGAAAAGAGCCACAACTCCCCGTCTGGTGCTCGACCCCCTGTCGGAAACTGCAATAATGGTGCTTGCATCTAGCCTTCGTAGGAGGACACCTTGGCCCAAAGAACGGCCGACAACCCCACAAAACGTACGTTGATTGTTGACTTCTACCTGTCGACAGTCGGGATGAAGTGGGTGATGGCGCTGACCGGAGTCATGCTCTTCGGATTTGTTCTGTTCCACATGATTGGGAACATCAAGATCTATCTTCCTGACGTCGAAGGGGTTCCTGATCTTGATGTCTACGCAGCATGGCTGCGGAACCTCCTTGTTCCTTTCGTGCCCGAGACGGTGACCCTTTGGGTCATGAGAGGTGGGCTGATTGCAGCCACCGGGTTGCACCTGCACGCGACGGTTGCACTCACTCGGCGCAACCTCCATGCCCGAGGAGACAGGTCAAACAGCAAGCCCGACCTACAAGCTTCGACATACGCTGCTCGAACTATGCGGTTCACAGGGCCTCTAGTCCTGGCGTTCATCATCTTCCACTTGCTGGATATCACGTTCGGGTCGGCCAATCCTGATTTCATACAGCATCACGTCTACCACAACGTGGTGGTGAGCCTGCAGCGCACCGGCATTGCAGTTTTCTACATTTTGGCTCAACTCGCCCTGGGGTATCACCTCTACCACGGGCTCTGGTCCATGTTTCAGAGCCTCGGCATCAACAGCCCCAAGTACAACAAACTACGGCGCACCTTTGCTACATCGTTCACCCTCCTCGTTGTTGGATTGAACATTTCGTTTGTGGTCGCAGTCATGACCGGTCTGGTGAAGGAGTAACCATGCAGCTCAACCCAGGTATCCCAGAAGGTCCCCTCGCTGAGAAGTGGGACAACCATAAATTCAACGTAAAGCTCGTTAACCCAGCCAACAAACGTAAGTTCAAAGTGATTGTGGTTGGCACCGGTCTCGCTGGAGCATCGGCTGCAGCCACACTTGGCGAGCTTGGCTACGAGGTTACGGCCTTCACCTTCCATGACTCCCCCCGGCGGGCACACTCGATCGCAGCTCAGGGTGGCATCAACGCCTCCAAGAACTACCAAAACGATGGTGATTCTGACTACCGGCTCTTCTACGACACCATCAAAGGTGGCGACTACCGAGGCCGCGAAGCCAACACCTACCGGCTGGCTCAGGTCAGTGGCAACATAATCGACCAGGCGGCAGCCCAAGGCGTGCCGTTCGGTCGTGACTATGGAGGCCTCCTGGCCAATCGATCCTTTGGTGGAGCACAGGTCTCACGCACCTTCTACGCCCGAGGTCAAACCGGACAGCAACTGCTGCTCGGTGCCTACTCAGCACTCATGCGCCAAGTCTCAGCGGGCACTGTAGACCTAAAGGTCCGCGAGGAGATGCTCGAGTTAGTGATGAAGGATGGCGAAGCTGTTGGCATCATCACCCGCAATCTCGCCACCGGTGAGGTGACATCACACTCAGCGCACGCTGTCGTGTTGGCAACGGGCGGCTACTCAAACGTGTTTTACTTGTCCACCAACGCCATGTACTCCAACGCCACTGCTGCGTGGAGGGCACACCGCCATGGTGCTGCCTTTGCCAACCCTTGCTACACACAGATTCATCCAACATGTATCCCGAGCTCGGATGAATTCCAATCCAAACTGACCCTGATGAGCGAGTCGCTGCGCAACGACGGTCGTATTTGGGTACCAAAAGACCCCAAGGAAGAGCGTCGAGCTCGAGACATTCCTGACGAAGATCGGGACTACTTCTTAGAGCGTAAGTATCCAGCCTTTGGCAACCTCGTTCCCCGAGATGTTGCTTCTCGAAACGCCAAGACGCAGGTCGACGAGGGCAAGGGCGTTGGTCCACTCAAGAACGGCGTCTACCTCGACTTCGCCGATTCCATCGACCGGCTTGGCAAAGACGTCGTGGAGAAGCGTTATGGAAACCTGTTCGAGATGTACGAACGCATCACGGACGAGAATCCGTACGAGACGCCTATGCGGATCTTCCCCGCACCCCACTACACGATGGGGGGCCTGTGGGTCGACTACAACCTCATGACTTCGATCCCCGGTTGCTACGCCATTGGAGAAGCCAATTTCTCAGATCATGGAGCTAATCGGCTTGGTGCTTCTGCGCTCATGCAGGGGTTGGCAGATGGCTACTTCGTGCTGCCATACACAATTGGTGACTTCCTCTCAGCCAAGTTGGGCACTGACCCGGTCTCGACTGAGGACGAGGTGTTCTCTAATGCCCGGGCAAAGGTCGAGGCTGAAGCAGCCATGTGGCTTGCCAAAACCGGCACGAAGTCTGTCGACTATTTCCACCGTGAGCTCGGCAAGATCCTCATGGACAAGTGTGGAGTCGAACGCACGGCCGAAGGCCTGACCAAGGCGATCAGTGAAATTCAGGAGCTCTACAAAGAGTTCCACGCTGACGTGCGGGTTCCAGGATCAGCAGACACGATCAACTCATCACTTGAGAAGGCTGGCCGGGTCAACGACTTCTTCGAACTCGCTGAACTCATGTGTCGTGATGCTCTTGCTCGTGAAGAGTCTTGTGGCGGACACTTCAGACTTGAGCACCAGACGCCACAAGGCGAAGCTCAGCGTGACGATGAGAACTTCACGCACGTGGCTGCTTGGGAGTACAACGCTGACGGCGAATCCACTCGGCACGCCATCGACCTCGACTTTGAGTTCGTTACGCCAACACAGAGGAGCTACAAATAATGAAGCTACATCTTCGTATTTGGCGCCAAGACGCAACCAACACTGAGGGCGAATTCGCAAGGCACACGGTCAACGACGTATCCGAGGAGATGTCCTTTCTCGAAATGTTGGACAACCTCAACGACGGACTCACCGAAAGCGGTGGTATCCCCGTGGAGTTCGAATCTGACTGTCGTGAAGGAATCTGCGGTACCTGCAGCCTCCTCATCGACGGCGTCCCTCACGGCCCTGAGCTAGGCACAGCAACATGTCAGCTCCACATGCGGAAGTTTTCAGATGGCGACACCATCACGGTCGAGCCCTGGCGCTCATCAGCCTTCCCCGTACTTCGTGACCTAGTTGTTGACCGCACTCCTCTCGACAAAATCGTTGAGGCCGGTGGCTACATCAGCGTGAACACTGGTTCAGCCCTCGATGCCAACACCTACCCAATTCCGAGCGTGGTGGCAGAGACAGCTATGGACGCCGCCGCCTGTATTGGGTGTGGTGCTTGTGTTGCAGCGTGCCCGAACGGTGCTGGCAACCTGTTCACGGCAGCCAAGCTCGCCCACATGAACCTTCTTCCCCAAGGCCAGGCTGAGCGTTGGAGTCGTACCGAGGCGATGGTTGACGAGATGGACAAGTGGTTTGGCTCCTGCACGAACTTCGGCGAGTGTGAGACAGCTTGTCCCCAGGAGATCTCAATCGATTTCATTGCCATGATGAACATGGACTACGTGAAGTCGAAGTTCAAGAACCGCAGACTGCTTAGCCAAAACGGCTAACTACCCTACGCTCAGACTTTGAGCGATCAATCAACTTCTCATATCAATCTGTAAAAGGAGCCATCATGGCCGCAACATTTCTCTCAGACGACTGGTTCGCAGCAGCCAACGCCGCTATCGGTGGACACGAAGCCTTCCAAGCAGCTATCGCCGGCAAAGACCTCGGCGCTGGATTCGTAGTCACCGACGGCGACAACGGTGGCCCACTCAACTACGGCCTATCCATTGTCGACGGCGTTGCCACAATTGCCAAGGGTGAGCTTGAGGGTGCCGACGTCACCATCACATCCGACTACGAATCAGCAATGGGCATTGCCAAGGGCGAACTCAACACCCAGATGGCATTCATGACCGGCAAGATCAAGGTCGCAGGAAACCTCGCAGTGTTGATGATGCATCAGAACATCATCACCCAGTGGGCGAACCTAGCTGAGAACCTAGACACCGACTACTAATCTAAGACCCTCTTCTTTGAATGACGAAAGGCCCTGCGTTGCTGGGCTTTTCGTCATTCAAAGCCGAACTGCCCGCTACAAACCACGCACGCCGAGGCGTCCTACCCAATCGATCTCGCTCTAGCTGATCTGGAAGGAGCGCTTGCTAAGGCCCATCGGGAAGC
The DNA here is from genome assembly GCA_964196085.1 of uncultured Acidimicrobiia bacterium. GTDB lineage: Bacteria > Actinomycetota > Acidimicrobiia > Spongiisociales > JAENVV01 > CAXMPE01. The sequence continues at coordinate 9,917 of CAXMSI010000019.1, forward strand.
CTTCAATCTTGGCTTCACTTATGGTATCTGGGCTTTGGGCTGCTCCAAGAGTCACGAATAACGGCACGTAGTGTTCCACAGTGGGGTGGGCGTATCGGAGTCCTGGGGCAAGCACCCTGTAGTTGGCGAGGTCATCAACTCCCCCCCGGTCCAAGGCGTCCTTGGCCCAGTCATCGAAATCCTTCGACCATGAAGGGATACGCTCGAGGTGGTTCCAGTCAAGGAACTGCAGCCCATGGGTCATGAAGCCCGAACCGATGATGAGTACTCCGATTTCACGAAGTTCCTTCAAAGTCGCTCCCAGCCGTAGCAACCGTTCAGGATCATGCGTAGGCATGCTCATTTGCAACACGGGAATGTCAGCTTCGGGATACATGATTTTCAGCGGAACCCAGGCTCCGTGATCCAACCCTCGGCTCTGGTGCTCATACACATCTTCAGTTCCGCCCACCATTGCCTTGACCTTGGCGGCTAGGTCCGAGGAGTCGGGAGTGTCGTACCGCATGTCGTAGTACATCTGGGCAAAGCCACCGAAGTCATATACAAGATCAGCGTTGGCCGCCGTGTTACTGAGCATCAAGGGAGCTGTTTCCCAATGGGCACTCACAATGAGGATCGCCTTCGGCCTCGGGAGTGACCGAGCCCAATCGAATAGCTCTGCCATCCACACGGGGTCTTCGAAAGTTGGGGGTGCGCCGTGGCTCAGATAGAGAGCCGGAAGCGAAGCGTCGCCGTCGTGCCAGAGGTCGTGTGGCTCGGCGGCGCTCACATTGGTGAGATGAGTCAGGAACGGGTGCATGTCCTCATTTTGGCAGCTAGCTCGACGAACTTGAAAGGCGCGTCACCCCGGTAGAGCCCAATCCGGGGTTGTTGGTGCTCGATGGGATTGCCGGTCAAACAGCCGTTACGAGTCGCTGGTTGGACGTGAAGTTCTGTGTCGGACAAACATCATCAAGGCCGCCCCTAGTGCTGTCGAGGCTAGGCCGATCAGGGCAATGGGTATGCCCCAGAAAAGCATCGATCGGTCCGATTCTCCTGCTTGCTGAAAGACAATGTCCCAGAGGTACCACTTGAGCGCCACCACACCAATGAGCAATGCAATGATGCCGGTTACAGCTGCCAAGCCAGTCGTTATCAGCTTCAAGCTCCTGAAATCCAAGCTGTTGCACAATCGGAGATTGACGTCATTTTAGGAGAGACTCCACACGAGCGGCGATGGCTAGAAGCAGACTATCACTACCCGCCCGTGCCATCAGTGTCAGACCGACCGGTGCCTTGCCTCGCAACGGAATGGTGATAGCACAGGCGTCCAGAGAATTAGCGATCGCTGTGTTCCTCAGGACTGTTTGGTTCGCTGTCCGATACCTATTACCTTCGTCGTGCTCAAGGCCGTCTAAAACGGGCGGGACCACTGCAACCGTGGGCAGCACAAGGATATTGCTACCCGAGAAAACCTTCTCGCCGGCCTGGATGAGCCGGCGCCTCGCCCCGAGAGCTTCTTCGTACTGCAGGGAGTCAACCTCGGCACCGGCCCGAATTCGAGCCTTGACTCTGGGATCATATCCAGAGGGGTTGATGCCCATCCTTCGGTGATATTGATAAGCCTCGTACCTACCGATAGTCGTACCTGCAGAGAAACTCTCCAGCTCCGGGAAGTGCACATCGTCGAGCCCAACCCCCGCAGCCCGCAACCGAGCAAGCGCCACAAAGAACGCTCCCCGAACAGAGCTGCCAAGATCGGTGAGCACAACCTCCTGCAACACGCCAAGCCGGAAGCTATCGGTGGAAGTTTCGGGAAGCGCACCACTTCCTCCAGCCAAAATGTCATGCACGGCGGCGCAATCGACAACTGAACCAGCGATAGGCCCCACGGAGTCGAAACTGTGAGCCAACTCAATCACGCCGTCGAGCGGCACCTCTGATGCCGTTGGCTTGTACCCAACCACTCCACAGAAGGCAGCAGGTATCCGGCACGAACCACCAGTGTCTGTGCCCAGCGCCACCGGAACGACCCCCTCAGCGACTGCAACCGCCGACCCACTCGAAGATCCCCCCGGGATATGACCGACTGCACGGTTCCATGGGCTCCGAGGAGTTGGATGGTGACTGTTGAGCCCAAGACCCGAGTAGGCGAACTCGGTCATGTGGGTACGGCCAATCAGAATGAAGCCTGCCGATCGCATCCGAGCGACTGCGACGGCGTCTGAGGTCGCTGCAGGAGCACCAGCCAGGACCTTCGAACCGGCGGTCGTGATTTCACCAGCAACATCAAACAAGTCCTTTGCCGCAAAGGGGACCCCGGCAAACGGTGCAACCCCGGCTCCGGCCGCCCTTGCTCTGTCAACGGAGTCAGCCTCGGTCAGAGCCCTCTCGGGAGCCAGCGACAGGAACGCTTTGGCAGCATCCGTGCCCGCCGCTGTTGCCTTCTCGAGGGCGAACTCAACCAATGATCGGGCAGACGTCTGTTGTGATTCGAGCTGAGAACGAAATTGAGAGATGGTGGCTAACACGGCGACAGCCTACCCCAGTTACTTCCCGCCGAACAGGCCTTAGTAGCCGTCCATCGAGGCGGTGACGAACTTCCTGGCGTGTTCAGCACCGGGTATCAGTGGACATCGGCACTGTGGAGGGATGGTCTCCAACGAAAGAAGGGGCCAGGGAAGGTCATATGTATGTTCTACCACATCTACCGCTCGTTGGATCAACGGCAGTCGTTTCTCGTCAAGGATCCAAGTAGGATGTGCAGCATGAATACTGCAACGAAAAGATCAGTGATTGGAATCATCGCGGCCGTCCTCATTGGAGGACTAGTCGGGATCGCGGGGAGCCAGGGCAGTGTGGCGGTGGGATCCATTTCAGTCTTCGCACTCTGCGGGGTAATGGCCTATGTGGTGAACTGGCTTGTGTTCATTCCCTCAAGCCTTCGCAAGACTGAGCATTACTTTGACCTCACTGGCAGCTTCACATATCTGGCGGTCATTACTGCCGCCATGGTGCTCAGCAAGAACCTCGACCTTCGGACCGTTCTCATCGGGGTCATGGTTTGGGTCTGGGCCATCAGATTGGGTTCCTTCCTCTTTGCCAGGGTCAAGCGAGACGGCAAAGACGGCCGGTTCGACGAGATCAAGATCGACCCGTTGCGCTTCTTTATGACTTGGAGTATTCAGGGCCTATGGGTGTTCCTAACACTCGCAGCAGCCCTGGTGGTGATTACCGGGACTGAAAGAGAGACATTCGGAGTATTCGCCATAGTCGGTTCTGTTGTGTGGTTGATCGGGTTTCTTGTGGAGGCCATGGCGGACAGCCAAAAGACTAGTTTCAAGGCAAATCCCGCCAACGCAGGCAGATTCATCACGTCGGGTCTCTGGGGGTGGTCTCGACACCCCAACTACTTTGGGGAGATCATGCTGTGGGTCGGGATTGCCATCATGGCTATCCCAGTGTTGTCTGGTTGGGGTTGGGTGGCATTGATCTCGCCATTGTTCGTGTCGCTGCTCCTCACCAAAGCCAGCGGAATCCCATTGTTAGAGGTGCGAGCCGACGAGCGCTGGGGCGAGCAACCCGACTACCAGCAATATAAGTCTCAAACGCCCGTCCTACTGCTGCGGCCTCCCCGAACCGAAAACCATCCTGAGAGTGCTGTAGACCCGCCTTCCTGACGCTCGGCTCTCTAAAGGGAACAAAGCGACGGCCGCTCTTGACAGACAGCTGACGATGAGCCAACGACTGGTCTAGATCAAACCCAGTTCCTTGACCGTGTCTCGTTCGTCGGAGAGTTCAGCCACAGTTGTATCGATCCGCTTTTGTGAAAACTCGTTGATGTCGAGACCTTGGACGATCTCCCAGCGGCCGTCTTGGGCAACGCAGGGGAAGGAAGAAATCAAACCTTCAGGAATCCCGTAGGAGCCATCTGATACCACTGCAGCCGAGACCCAATCACCCTCGGGAGTTCCCAACGCCCAGCTGTTCATGTGATCGATCGCCGCGTTCGCTGCCGAAGCTGCAGAACTCAGACCCCGGGCTTCGATAATCGAAGCACCACGCTTTGCAACCGTTGGAATGAAGTCGTTGGCATACCACTCGGCATCATTCACCAACGCGGCCGCGTTCTGGCCGTCTACTTCACAATGATGAATGTCGGGGTACTGACTGGCGGAATGGTTGCCCCAGATCGTCATCTTCTTGATTACTGAAACTGCTGCCCCGGTCTTTGCCGACAGCTGACTGATTGCCCGGTTGTGATCGAGGCGGGTCATCGCAGTGATCTGGTGAGCGTCGATGTTGTCTGCGTTGTTATAGGCAATGAGAGCGTTCGTGTTGGCTGGATTTCCAACCACGAGGACCTTTACCTCAGGCGAAGCTGAGTCAGAGAGCGCCTGGCCTTGGCCGGTGAAGATCTTCCCGTTTGCAGACAACAGTTCGGCTCGCATCATGCCCTGTTTGCGCGGCATTGAACCGACAAGAAGTGCGTAGTCGGCATCGCCAAAACCAACATTGGGATCGTCCGTTTGGACCACACCGGCTAGGAGCGGAAAGGCACAGTCGTCAAGTTCCATCGCGACACCCTTGAGCGCTTGCATGCCCGGTGGAATTTCGAGGAGTTGCAGGATGACCGGCTGATCAGGACCAAGCATTTCGCCAGAAGCAATCCGGAAGAGAAGGCTGTATCCGATCTGGCCGGCAGGGCCGGTAACAGCGACTCGAACGGGTGCTTTAGTGGTCATGGGGTTCCCTTCAACGTGTAGCCAAATGTTACTACCAGAGGTGGCCAACAGCTCCAGCTTGCTGGCGTCTTGCCTGTTTCCTGTTCTCGGTCTATTATAGGGTTATCTGAAATAGGAGAGAACATGATATCGACCCCCGAATTTGGCGGTGCTTGCGCGTTTGCAACAAGCCTTGGCCGAGAAGGCATTGGAGACCCCACAACAGCGGTCACCAAGAATGGCAAGACCTACCACTTCCAGAACAGTGTCGCGAAGATGCTTTTCCACCTCATCCCAGGACGAGCCCAAAAGGCTCATGCCAACTGGGACTCGAAGAGCTAACAACAACAACAACAACAACAACAACAACAACAATGGACTAGCAACTACCCCGCACAATCTGGCCGGGAGTTGCTAGTCCATTGTTGTTCAGCGTTCTTAGGCCTTACACCTCGAAGAACGGGCCTTGGTCAGAGCCTTCGAGAATCGCTTTGAGTCCAGACACAATCCCCATCCATGCAGGCGTGACCACGGGGATAATTGGGTTGTCTGGATCGAAGCCTCCATGACT
>CAXMSI010000020.1:0-15035 GCA_964196085.1 uncultured Acidimicrobiia bacterium
CAGTGACAACCGAGATCTTGTGGCACCTAGCCAACTTTCTTTTCTACGACTGGTTCAAAGTCGAGGTGCAGGGCATTGAAAATGTCCCCATGGATGGTCCGGCTGTCTTGGTTCCAAATCACGCTGGCGCCGCATTCCCCTATGACGGGGTGATGCTGAATCTGGCCGTGGTCAACACTGCTCCAGTGCCGAGACGAGTGCGCGTTGTCGGCACGGAATTCTTCGCGCAGCTTCCATTCGTCTCGCATCTTTTCAAGCGCAGCGGAGGAGCGTATGCTGCGCGGCCCGACGCCCGGTGGATCCTGGACCAGGGATTAATACTCGGGGTGTTCCCCGAAGGCGTAGCCGGCTTCCAAAAACCCCATACTGAGGCATACCAGGTCAAGCGATTCGGGCGAGGAGGATTCGCCAAACTTGCCGGCGACGCAGGCGCTCCCGTGGTGCCGGTGGCCATTATTGGCTCTGAAGACACCCACCCAGTAGTAATGAGCTCGAAGGCCTTAGCGAGCCTCGTCAAGTTGGTCTTCCCCAGCCAACGAGTCGAAGAAATGGGGATTTGGCTCAATCCCATTCCCCTCCCGGTCAAATGGACGATCAGATTCCTGGACCCAATCCATGTACAGCCAGACGCCGACCGCCTGGCAATCCTCGAAATTGGGGAACAAACCCGCCAAGCCGTTCAGGGCGCTCTCAACGAAATGCGCTCAGTCACGAAGCCGGGGGAACAGCTTGGCGAAGACCCCCCACGTTGAGGGTCACAAGTAGCACCTGATTCGGCCTGCGGCCTTGCTTTGAGTTGTGCTTGCAATTGTTAGCAAAGTGCATTATATTGTTAGCAACATGCAAGACAAGACCACAGACATAGGCGCCTTTATCAAGCAACACCGAGAGACAGCGAGTCTGTCCCTTCGGAAGTTGGCTGACAAGTCCGGGATTTCAAACCCCTAGCTCAGCCAAATTGAGCGAGGCCTCCGTCGACCTTCGGCACAAATCCTCAAGTCCATTGCAGGAGCGTTGTCGATCCGGGCCGAGTCTCTGTATCTAAAAGCCGGACTCCTCGACGAGTCCCTATCACCAAATGTTGTGGACGCTATTGAGTCCGACGAGCAGCTGACCCAGCGTCAGCGCCAGGTCCTCCTGGAGCTCTACCTGACCATGGTTTCCACAGATCTACAAGGAGAAAATTCATGAACAAAGCACAGATTGAGAAGTCGTTTTACGCCATTGTGGGTGCTCAGGCAACCGCAGCTAAGAAGGTAACGGCTCGTTACGAAGACGTAGCAAAGAACCTGTCTGGTCGGAGCACCAAAGCGAGGGATGAGCTCAAGGTTTCATTCGAGGCTTGGGCCAAGGACGGAGAGAAAGTCATTGCTGAGCTTCGTGACCAGAAGATCGTCGAAGACCTCACCGACCGCGTGCACCTCGACCAGATTTCTGAGCAGGCAACCAAGCTCCGTGGACAGCTCGAAGAGCTAGTCACGAACTGGCGTGCCAACTTTGCTCCAGAGCTTGAAAAGGCTACCGACAAAGTGGAAGACCTCGCCGAGGCCGTTGCCCCTAAGAAGGCAGTAGCCAAAAAGCCAGTCGCCAAAAAGGCAGTAGCTAAGAAACCAGTTGCTAAGAAGCCAGTCGCCAAAAAGGCTCCTGCAAAAGCAGCCGTGAAGCCAGCTGCCAAAAAGGCAGTGGCAACAAAGCCAGCCGTAAAGGCAACCGCTACAAAGTAGCTATTTTCCCTCCTCAGGGATTGCTTAAGAAGGGACCCTCAGGGGTCCCTTCTTTGAAAACCCTCCCAAGTTCGTGTACCGAGGCTACACCGCAAGAAGGCGATCAGTCTGAGTCCTTGTAGATCGGGCTTTGCTCGACCTTGAGCCCAGAGAATTGGTAGCGTCAATTTCGTACTCTGGGAGGTTAGCAATGGATTGGATGGATCTAGCGTCGGTGCCGTGGGTAGGAGTGTTCCTCGCCACGTTATCGGCTTTCGCAGTTGGCGGTATTTGGTATATGCCTCAATTGTTTGGCAGCCAGTGGATGGGCCATGTCGGGCTAACTCCTGAATCGGTTGCAGCCGGTCAGCCGGGTATTGCTGGGTGGATCAAAGTTGCCGTCATGGCGGCGATGACAGCCATTGGACTCGCTGTTGTATTCGTTGGGTTGGGCGTCAACACAGCAGTCGGAGGCCTCTTTACAGGAGCCGCCCTCGCTGTATTCTTCCGGATGACAACCCATTTCATCCACAACGGCTTCGCCCAACGCTCAGATGAGTTGTCATTGATCGATGGTCTTCACGACGTGGTGGCCATGGCAGCAGCTGGCGTCATCCTTGGCGGATTCCTCTAGGGAATCAACGCCCCCACCCAATCCGTCCTTGGCGAGGCAGCAGCCTCGCTGGTATCAGCACGGGTACGTTTGGGAATGTTCTGAAGCTTGTCTGGTTCTACTCGAGGTAATTAACACTATCGAGATGCTGGGAATAGGCTCCACAGATGAAACAGATATTCAGCTTTCCGAACCCCGTAAACGAACACGCCGCTCGGTGGGTTGCGTTTTGTGTGGTCCTGCTGGCTTCTGGCTACCTCGTGACTAGTTCCATCGTGCTGCTTTGGGTTCTAGCTCTCGGCTTCGTCGCCAGAGTATCTACCGGTCCAACCCTGAGTCCGATAGGACAGTTGGCAACGAGAGTTCTTGTTCCGCTCGTTGGCAAGGAGCCAAAGCTGGTACCAGGACCCCCGAAGCGCTTCGCTCAGGCCATCGGGACCACGTTGTCAGTGTCAGCGCTAGCACTTGCCGTCACTGGCTTCGCTTCTGGAGCACTCGTGTTGGTTGGCATAATCGCTGTTGCAGCCTCGCTCGAGTCCTTCTGGGGACTGTGCCTAGGTTGCAAGATTTTTTCTGGACTCATGACTGTCGGTCTGATTCCAGAAGAGGTATGTGAAGCTTGCTTGAATATCTCCGAGAGAGCCAGAGTCAAGGTCTAGGTTCCCCAACCACGTGGTTGTTCGGAGCGCCACCAACCGGTCGAACCAGGCATACACTCCAATCATGTCGATTCTGACTACCGCCAGAACTTCAATTCGGGAGTTCACAACAGCTGACGCCTGTTTCGTACTCGAACTCATGAATGAACCGGCCTATTTGGAGTTCATCGGAGACCGAGGCGTTACCAATGTTGCCCTCGCCGAGACCTACATCACCGAGAAGTTCATGGCGTCGTACGCCCAGCTCGGATTCGGCTTCTGGATAGTGGAACGCCTTGAAGACGGTGAACCCATTGGGATGTGCGGTCTGGCTCAACGAGACTTTTTGGATGCACCCGACATCGGGTTCGCGTTCCTATCCAGATTTCGTCGCCAGGGCTACGGAAGCGAATCTGCGACCGGAGTTCTCAAACATGCTCGCAACGCCCTCCACCTATCGACAGTGCTGGCTTTCGCCGACCCTAACAACGAAGCCTCAGCCAGCCTCCTCACCGCAATCGGAATGCAAGACCAGGGGCTCCGGTACTTCAAAGCATTCGAGGAAGATCTCCGAGTCTTCGAGATTCGCTTCGCTTAGGCAATAATCCCACCGGTTGTGCCAATACCCCAACCCTGGGTTGGCCACGACGTGCACAGGTTTTGAGTCGGCGGAAAGTTGCTGTCTATCCCAAACGAAATATCTCACTTGAGGCTGGGTCTGTTCAAGCTCAAATCAACACCTCATTCTTGGGCCCAGACCGGTCCTGATACTGGTCTCTCTCGCTGGGCAACCCAGTATCCTGAAGCCAACACTGCAGTAGAGGGTTGAGACATGGCTTCGTATCCAGGCGAGTATGCGATCGACGTCGTGTTGCGCGATGGTCAGGTGGCCCAAGTCCGGCCAATCCAGTCCACCGATGGGGCGCTGCTCGTCGAGTTTTTTGAACGCCTTGGGACAGAGAGCAGGTACTTCAGGTTCTTTAGAATCAAGACCTCGCTATCACCTTCTGAAGTCGACCACTTTGTAAACGTTGACTACACGAACCGTATGGCGTTTCTCGTGGTCTACGAGGGCCAAGTAGTAGCCGTGGGAAGGTACGACCGGTTGGGAGACGGCTCCGAAATTGCTGAGGTCGCGTTCGCTGTCGCCGACGATCACCAAGGCCGCGGGATCGGTACCGAACTCATCCAACTACTCACCTCGTATGCACGACGGCAGGGAATCACATCTTTCCGAGCATTTGTGCTGCCTGAGAACGTGCAGATGATGCGAGTCTTTCGCAATTCAGGATTCGAACTGACGAGGACCCTCGACTCAGGCTCCTACACCGTGAATTTTCCAGTAGCGCTCACTGACAATGCGATCGCCGCCGCCGAAGACCGAGAGAGACGAGCTGTTTCGGCATCGATCCTGCCGCTGTTCTTCCCTCGCTCGGTAGCGCTCATTGGCGCTTCCACTCGTACTGGTGCCATTGGAAACACGCTGTTCAAAAACATGCTGAACACCGGGTTCGGTGGCACGTTGTATCCCGTGAACCCCAACGCACAGAGCGTGCAGGGGGTTCGGGCATATCCATCGGTGTCAGACATTCCTGGTCCAGTTGATCTTGCCATTGTGTGCGTACCAGCATCTCTCGTTCTCGACGTTGCTCGCCAATGCGCCGAGAAAGACGTTCGCGGGATGGTGGTGGTCTCCGCCGGGTTCTCCGAAGTTGGCGGAGCTGGCGTAGACCTCGAAGACGAACTTGTAGAGATTGTCCGGGACGCTGGAATGCGGATGGTTGGGCCCAACTGCATGGGTCTGCTCAACACGTCGTCGGCGGTCAACATGAACGCCACCTTTGCAGCGGTCTATCCACCAGCCGGAAACATCGCCATGTCATCTCAGTCGGGGGCGTTGGGAATCGCTATCTTGGAGTTTGCCCGGCGCAACTCCATCGGCATGAGCCATTTCGTCTCTATTGGAAACAAGGCTGACGTTTCAACCAACGACCTACTTGTCTTCTGGGAGGAAGACCCGGCAACAGATGTCATACTCCTGTACTTAGAGTCGTTTGGCAACCCTCGTCGGTTTGCCAGGCTCGCCCGCCGAGTAGCCCGCAAAAAACCGATCGTCGCAGTGAAATCAGGCAGAACTGCGGCGGGCTCACGAGCTGCATCGTCTCACACTGGGGCTCTTGCAAGTCCTGATACGGCTGTCGATGCTCTGTTTAGTCAATCCGGTGTCATCCGAGTTGGCACCTTGGAGGAGCTCTTCGACGTTGGCTCCCTCCTTGCTAATCAGCCTGTTCCGAAGGGCCGCAGGGTTGGAATCGTGACCAACGCCGGTGGCCCTGGCATTATCGCTGCCGACGCACTTGAGTCGAACGGCCTGGTGCTACCTGAGTTCTCATCAGAGCTACAGGCCGTGCTCAGAGCTGCGCTCCCTCCTGAAGCTTCCGTGACCAACCCTGTTGACCTCGTTGCTGGTGCCACCGAGAAGGAATACTTGGCAACCGTCAAACCCATCCTCGAATCGGGCGAAGTCGACACAGTGCTAGTCATCTACGTACCTATCACAGAACACGGCACGCCAGCCGCAGCCAAAACCATCAGCAAGATCGCAGCTGATTACTCAGGCGACTGCACCCTGGTCACCGTGTTCATGCAAGCCGAAGAGGCTATTGAGCTACTCAACGCCGGCTCACCAAAGGTCCCCGTCTATCAATTCCCTGAAGGCGCAGCAAGAGCCATTGCAAAAGTGGCTGACTACGGAGACTGGCTCCAGCGAGATCCCGGCGAACCCGCTGAGGCTCCAGATACAGATATCGGCCTCGCTCGCTCCATCGTAACCAAGGCTCTGGAACGGGCCGACGATGGTTGGCTAACCCCAGAAGAGGTAGACGGCGTCTTAGCGGCCTTCCGTATCCCGCTCCCTCAGGCTGTCACGGTCACAACAGCCGACGCCGCCGTGGAGGCGGCAAAATCTATCGGCGGGAAGGTCGCTTTGAAAATCGTGTCCGATGATGCTCTGCACAAGTCTGATGTAGGCGGAATTTTGCTCGATGTTGAAGGGGACGACGCAGTACGCTCCGGCTTCAAAGCCGTTTCCGGCGTCGTTGAGAACTGGGATGGTGTGCTCGTCCAAGAAATGGTTGGCGGAGGCCATGAGATTCTCATTGGTGTCGACCAAGACCCCAACTTCGGCCCACTCATCGTCTACGGCCTTGGTGGCGTCCATGTGGAGCTCCTCAAAGATGTCGCGTTCCGACTACACCCACTGACCAATGTCGACATCGAAGAGATGGTGGAGGCCATCAAGGGCGCGCCGTTGCTCCACGGCTACCGGAACATGGCGAGGGGCGATATCCCAGCGGTTAAGGATGCGCTGGCGAAGGTATCAACGATGGTAGGGGCCATCCCCGAAATCCAGGAGATGGATATCAACCCAGTCAAAGTACTTGAACCCGGTCAAGGTGTCCGAGTGGTCGACGCGCGAATCAGAGTTTCTCCGGTCCAAGCTGCTTGGCTGCCTGAAATGATCGACATCCCCAGTCGTATCGGCGGTCCACAACACTAGGAGGTACGCGAGCTCGTCGAAGAGCTTGTTGGCCATACTATCGAGCGGCCCTGATAGGGGAAACTAGTAGCTGACGATAGGTTCTAATTCCTTTGCCGCACTGACCCAGCCAGCAACCATGGTTTCGGTAGGGAGCCTTCGCACCGAACGCTTCTTCGCGTTGATGTCCTCCATAGCGTTTGTGAGGTTGGTTGGGTTCCGTCTGCGGAGTTCCTTGATCGTGTCGACACCGGCTTCTTCGAGAAGATCCGAGTACTCCGTCCCGACCCCCTTCACTCGCATCAGGTCAGCCCTGTTGACCCATTCCAAAATATTCTTGGTGCCAAGGCCCGTCTCACTTGCGAGCGCAGAACGGTCTTTGCGGGTCGCTCCCCGCTTAAGGAGAGCCTCGGTGGTACGGCACTTGGCGCGACGAAGTTTCGCAAGGTTTCTGACCCCCACCCCTTCGATTGCGTCAATTGATGGCATCAGTTCTCCTTGACATTACGTCCTAACCCTCCGAATATAGCGAGGCGCAGCACCTGATGCCCCTGCGGATCGACTAGTTTTCTCGACCAAAAATCTTCTTGAAGAAGTTCACGATGATCGAACCCAAGGACGCGAAAAACAGGCTGATGCCTGACAGCTCAGATGCGGTGATGGCTTCTGCCTCCTCAACCGTCTTCGCTGCAAGCTTGCCTTCCAAACAAGCAGTGAAGTCCTTGATGAGACGAGATGACATTTCCTTGATCAATCCAACTCGTCCGAACTGAGCTGCCGGCCCGGACAAACTCACGTCTGCCTCCACTGTTACTTGGGTCCCACTACCAACGGAGACCAAAACGTAGTCCACTTTCACTTTGCCCCGGCTTCCGCCGCGACGATCAGCGCCTGACCCTTCAATGACGCCAGTCCTGCTGTCGACATCAGTTGTCACCTTGGCTTTACCTTCGAACGAGACTGATATCGGGCCCATCTTCGCGTCAAGCTTGCCCTTGTACTCCCCGCCACCAAGTGCCTCAGTGAGTTCTGCCCCAGGCAGGCACTTCGCCACCTCTGGGACATCTTGAAAGAATTCCCACACCTGGGTGAGAGGGCGCGCCACAGTGAACTCCTGTTCAAGTCTCATTCATGTCTCCTCGGTAAATGCTGTTCGTAGTCGCTCTGGGTGTCAATGTCTTTTGGAGGAAGGTCTTCAAACCGAACCTGGTGCACCCACTCAGGATGGGATTGCAAGAGTCGCATCGCCCCCTGGTCCCCAGACAAACTCATAAATCTTTCCCACAAGGGGCGTGCAACAAGCACCGGATTGGATCGTTCGAACCGATATTGCGGAACGACGACCCAGTGGTCGCCAAACTCCATCGATTCTGCCAGTACCTCCGGCACTGAATCTGGGATAGCTGGCTGGTCGCCCATGACAATAAACACCGCATCTGCCTTGGAGGCCACGATCAATGCGTCGAGGCCAGCGCGAAGCGAAGACGCAATACCTTCCTCGTGTCCTTCATTGATCAAGACTTTGGCATCGCCGAAATCGACACCGTCGAGAATCTCTTCAGCGTTGGCGCCCAGAACCACCCAAGTCTCATCTGTTGGCCAGCTTTGAGTCTGCTCAATGACGTGGCCCAGCAAGGTGGACCCTTGAAATGGAGCCAGCTGTTTAGGTGATCCAAACCGAGACGACGACCCTGCCGCCAAGATCAATGTTGCGAACTTCATCTACACGTCACCTTTGTCCTGTGTTCGTTGCCGGTGAATTCTCCCCGATCTGCCACGCAACGAGACACCGGTGCCCGATCCATATCGCGCGTGGATCATCTCAGCAAGGATCGATATCGCGACCTCGCCAGCTTCCTCGGCACCTATATCAAGTCCAACAGGGCCGTGGATCCTATCTATCTGCTCTTGGGAGAAGCCTTCCTCTCGGAGTTTCTCAACACGCTTGTTGTGGGTTCTGCGACTGCCCATCGCTCCCACATATTTCGCGTCCGAAGCAAGGGCAAGGCGTAGGACCGGGTCTTCAAACCGAGGATCATGCGACAGCAAGACAACATAGGTTCTTGCATCCAGATGGACTTGATCCATGATGTCCTCGGGCCAACCGCTCAGCAACGCCACCGCCTCGGGAAACCGTTCCTGTGTGAGAAAGGCGGGCCGGGCATCGCTGACTGTCACTTGGTAGCCAAGCATGGTTGCGTGACTGGTGAGGGCTTGGGCGATATGCACTGCTCCGAAGATGATCAGATTGGGTGGAGGGATCAGCGGCTCTACGAACACATCATGTGAGTCATATGCAACAGCCCTGCTCTGCTCATGCCGAACAAGTTCGACCACGTCAGCCGCCAAGTCCTCGACCAGTTCTGCCGGGAGGTGGCCTTCCCGGAGCGTTCCATCAGGGTGCATGAGAGCTCGAGCACCGATTCCGGGACCTTTGATGACGGTAACGACTGCTCCAAACTCTTCGGCGTCGATGACGGCTTCTATAGAGCTGAGAAGATCCATCACCACTGCTCAATAAAAACGTGGATTACTCCCCCGCAGGCGAGCCCAACTTCGAAGGCATCTTCATCCGCAATCCCGTACTCGACAAGCTTTGGCTCACCGGTCTGCATCACTTCTTGGGCGTGAAGGAAGACATCGTTCTCCACACAGCCTCCGCTCACCGAACCCTCCATGTCACCTTCGGACGAGACAATGAATTTTGAGCCCTCAGGCCGCGGTGCTGATCCTGATACACGCACCACAGTCGCCACGGCGACGTCCTTGCCTTTGGCCTTCCAATCGTTCCTGATAGCGAGAGTCTGCTTCACCTTGTTTCCTCCAACTTGTCCAGCAATCGAACGACTCCGCGCAGATCTTGAACTGAAGCCGCCGGCAAGAAGTCGTCCACGTAACGTAACACGGCCTTCATCCCCCTGGTCTCTGGAGAGTACTCTTCTCTAGATGCAAGAGGATTCAACCAAATGGTCCGTTTCATCGATCTGCTCAGCCTTCCCATTTCCCTTCTAAGGAGTTCGGGTTCTCCACAGTCCCAACCGTCGGACAGAATGATGCAGTAGGGGCCACCACGAGTGACGCGTCGAGACCATTCTCGATTGAAGACCTGGAACGCTGCTCCAATCTTCGTACCTCCACTCCAGTCGTCGACGGTGTCGGTGACACCCCTCAGCGCCGCACCCACCGATCGCTTCTGGAGGTCTTCTGTTATCCGGGTGAGCTTGGTTGAGAACACAAATGTCTCCACCTGCCCGAAACGTTGCCGAGCAGCGTGCGCGAACACCAAGAACATTTCGGCATACGATTCCATCGATCCCGAGATATCGGCGATCAGTACCAGTGGGCGTCGGTATCGCTTTGGTGTCGTCCACTCAAGTGGCATTAGATCGCCTTCTGGACCCAACAGCGACCTAAACGTCTTGCGCAGGTTGGGCTTGTCACCAGTGGGGGCCTGCTGTCTGCGGCGAGAGGCTCGAAGCGGCGGGTGCCACACCATTTGGGCAATCATACGCCGGACCTCCAACACTTCAGAGTCAGTGAGATCGGCGAAGTCTCTGTGGGCGAACGTTTCGACCGCTGACGCCCCAACCTGCACGACAACTTCCTCTTCCTGCTGGTCGCCTTCGTTGCCTCCTCCAAAACTGAGTGCGGACAGGACCGTCTTATCTTGGATGAGGGTGGTGGTGTGATCGAGTTCTCTTACGAGGCCGAAGAAATCCAGAAAGACCTTCTCGAACAGAGGAAGTTGCGCTCGATCGTTGACCACAACGGCTTCCACCGCCCAATAGAACACAGCCGGATTGGAGAAGCCAACAATGGCAATGGCTCTTCCCATGTCAGCAATGACATCAGGGGTCACGTCGAGGCCAGCCGCTCGCAATCGCCTTCCGAACATCGCAATGCGATCGAGGGTTAGGGTCTCACTCATCCGCTGAGCAGATCAGCTGCCTCGATGGCCCTGGCTACGTCGAGATCATCTTGGTACTTCAGCACCACGCCCAACGTGTCCTCGAAGAGTTCGGGAGTGAGTTCATCTGCTCCCAGTAGTTTGAGTGCGGTGGCCCAATCAAGCGTCTCTGCAACCCCGGGCGGCTTGAACAAGTCCCGTGAACGTAGATGCTGCATCGCGTTGGCGAGCTGTTCAGCTAGCCCCGCTGAGATTCCCGGTACTTTGGCGTGAATGATTGCCATCTCGCGCTCGTACGTTGGGTAGTCGATCCAGTGGTAGATGCAGCGTCGTTTAAGAGCGTCATGGATCTCTCGGGTCCTGTTGGATGTAAGGATCACAATTGGCGGTGTCTCTGCCTTGATCGTCCCGATCTCTGGAATGGTGATCTGGAAGTCGCTGAGTAGCTCGAGGAGAAACGCTTCGAACTCTTCGTCGGCTCGATCAATCTCATCTATCAGGAGAACAGGCCGGTTACCGTTCACGGACGCTTCGATGGCCTTCAGAAGCGGGCGTGCAACGAGGAAGTCCCGGCTCATAACGTCAGTCACGGTGCTTGAGTCACCGGACGATTCGGCGAGACGGATGGCAAGCATTTGGCGGGCGTAGTCCCATTCGTACATCGCATGAGAAACGTCGAGCCCTTCGTAGCACTGCAACCGGATGAGTTCCCCCCCAGTCACAGCGGAAAGAACTTTGGCAACCTCCGTCTTTCCCACACCAGGCTCACCCTCCAAGAACAGCGGTTTTCCCATCTGTAACGACAGATGTACTGCCACTTGGAGAGCTCGATCTGCTTGGTAGTTCTGGCCTTCTAGAGCAGCTGCAAGTTCTTCAATCGTTTCTGGGATCATGAAAGAAAGCGTAGTGCCTCAAACCGAGCAACAAACAACAGGCCACAGGCCACTTCTTTGCTCTCCGTTTGCTCGTTGGTAGCTCGTAGCTCTAGGCCCGAGCAATCGCCTCCGCGACTGCTCGCTTCGTGAACACTTCAGCAAGGTGACCCTTATAGGCTTCCGATCCGTAGAGATCCTCAAGCAAAGTGACTCCTTCAGTGGCTCGAGCAGCCGCAACAGCCACTGCCGCTTCGTCTCCGGTCGACCCCTGAAGAGCCTCCATGACACCAGAGGCCAGTGCCGGCTTTGCCCCAACCCCGGTAATGGCAACCGTGCAGTCGACAACCACCCCACCGGACATCTCGACATAGGCTGCGACCCCAGCCACGGCGTAGTCGGTACGCCCACCTCGCCGTCCAAGCTTGTCGTATGAAGACTTGCCTGAACGTTTCGGGATCTTGATCTCTGTGAGGATTTCATCACCTTCCAGGGCTGAGGTCAACGTGTCCACAAAGAAGTCTGCTGCTGCAATCTCCCTCGTTCCCCGCACCGACTGAGCAACCATGGTGGCTTCCAAGGCTATGACCGCCACAGGAGCATCACCAGCAAGATCGGCATGAGCGACCGCTCCGCACACAGTTCCTCGATTCCTCACCTGGACATCCCCGGTCATTGCAGCTGCTTCGCCGAGCGCCGTGGCGTGTTCAGCAATCATCGAACTGCTGGCGACATCAGCATGTCGCACCAGTGCTCCAATCGAGACATGGTCACCGTTGTCAGAGATTCCACCCAGACCGGCTATCCCGCCGATGTCGACTACTAGCTCGGGTGAGAGCAGGCGGAGCTTCATCATCGGGATCAGACTCATCCCTCCTGACATCACTTTGGCGCCTGGGTTGTCAGACAACGCCTGGCAGGCTTCGGCTATCGACCCGGCTGATACATATTCAAACTCTCTTGGGTACATCTCAGGCTCCCTTCGCTTCGTCCATTGCTTCCCAGACTCTTCGAGCCCTGAGCGGCATGTCAATGTGTTTTACTCCCAAATGTGCAACCGCATCCACTACTGCGTTCACAACCGTCTGGGCTGAGCCGATGGTGCCGGCCTCACCAATACCTTTCGCGCCCAACGGATTCACATGCGTCTCGGTAACAGTGTGATCGGTGTTGAACATTGGCAAACTCGCCGCAGTCGGAATCAGATAGTCCATCAGCGATGTCGTAAGTAGGTTCCCCGCATCGTCATAGATAGCTTCCTCAAACAGCGCCTGCCCGATACCCTGGGTCACTCCACCGTGGACCTGCCCCGCAGCGAGCATTGGACTAATCACGTTGCCGCAGTCATCCATCGTCCAGAACTTCAGCAGCTCGACGTCGCCAGTGTGCGGGTCGACTTCCACCATCGCCAACTGTGTGCCAAACGGCCACGTGGCGTTGCCAGGAGAGAACACAGCGAATGCCTCGAGCCCCCCCTCCATTCCTTCGGGGAGAAGGTGAGGCTGATACGCAGACTTAGCAATTTCGGCCCAAGTCACCGACTGATCGGGTGACCCAGCGACATGAGCCGCTCCATCAGCGAACTTGATGTCCTCTGCAGAGGCCTCAAGTAGGTGAGCAGCGATCTTTGCTGCCTTTTCCACGACCTTCGTGGAGGCCTCAAACGCAGCCGATCCGTCGACAGCCACCGAGCGGGAGCCAAACGACCCAATAGCCTCAGGTGAGGATTTTGAGTCACCAACAATGATGTTGATATCGTCCATCACTATCCCTGTTTGGCTTGAGATGATCTGCGCCCAGGTGGTCTGATGGCCCTGGCCCGTTGGGCCGGTACCAATGGACATTGTTGCCTTGCCGTCCGGAGTGACTTTCAGCAGTCCCGTGCCATTGAACGCCGATGGAAGGTTGTACTCGCTCCAGGAGAACCCAAGGTCGACAAGGCCCGAAGGGCCGAATCCACACACTTCCACATAGGTTGCTAGTCCAAGGCCGACGAGACGCCCTTGGCCCCGAAGCCGGTCCCTCTCGGACTTGAGGTCTTCGTAACCAACCTTGTCAAGAAGAGCATCCATGTTCATGGCGTAGTCGCCTGTGTCCATTTGGAAGCCAATTGGCGTGACCGCATCCTGAAACTTCTCAAAGAAGTTGAGTCTTCGGACTTCGGCCGGGTCAACGTCCACTTCTCGAGCAAAGGCGTCGATAATGCGCTCTAAGTAGTACTCGGCTTCTGGACGGCCAGCGCCTCGGTAGGCGTCGGTGACAGCCTTGTTGGTGAGCACACAGTCGATCTTCCAATGCGTTGGCATGGTGTACTGGCCAGATCCAATGAATAACCCCAAGAACGGGATTGCAGCGGTGAAGTTCTGGGTGTAAGCCCCCATGTCAGCGATACCCTCGAGTTCGTACCCGAGGATCTTGCCGTCACTAGTACCCGTGATCGAGGCTGTTGCCTGCCATCCCCGACCCTGAATCGAGTTCACAGAAGCCTCGCGCCGAGTCTCAGTGAACTTCACTGGCTCGCCAAGCTGCTGGGAAGCAAAGCACACCAATATCTCATCAGGGTAAACGTTCAACTTCACTCCGAAGCCTCCCCCGACCTCTGGTGCGGTGGCGTGGACGCTGGAGTTTGGAAGATCGAAGACTTTTGCTATCGCCCCCGCCAGAGCCGAAACAATCTGGCTCGAAGAGTGGACCCTGAAACGCCGATAGCCCTTGTGCCACTCAGCGATGACACTGCGCGGTTCGATCGCAACAGGAATTAGTCGTTGGTTAATCATCTCGAGTGAGACCGTGACGGTGTCTTCTCTGGCCTTAGCCTCGGCAATTGTCGCCTTCGTCGCAGCGATAGCCTCAGCGTCTCCGAAGGGTCCAGCTTCCCATGTGATCACCATGTTGTTCTCGGCGTCGTCATGCGCGAGCTTTTCTCCTGCGAGGGCATCCTTAAGCGAGATCACAGGGACCTGTTCCTCATACTCAACAAAGACAGCCTCTACGGCGTCTTGAGCAATGGCTCGTGTCTTTGCAACCACCATTGCGACAGCTTCTCCAGAAAACGCGACAGCAGAAGTGGGCAGAAGTGGGCGCGGTCTGATCGCCACCTGCGCCGGGAGCATCCCCAGATGCTCGACGTCAGCCCCAACGTACACGGCTAGGACGCCGTCCATCGCCAGCGCGTCGGCTCGATCGATCGATACGATTTTGGCCTTCGCAAACGGCGACCGCACAAAGGCTGTGTGCAATGTTCCAGGAGGGTTCACATCGTCGGTGTAATACCCAAGCCCCTGCACGAGCGCCGGATCTTCTGACCGCTTTACTACACCGCCGAGGGCGCTTGTTGTGGCCGCCATTAGGTAGTCTCCCATTCAGCTGGAGGTGGTTGTTCGCCTCGACTAGTAGCAGCGGCGTACTCAACGGCCTTCACAATGTTGTGGTACCCGGTACAGCGGCAGAGGTTTCCTTCGATGCCGTGCCTGATCTCTTCCTCAGTGGGATTGGGGTTGTTGTTGATCAGTGCGGCCGATGACATGATCATTCCTGGGGTGCAGAATCCGCATTGCAACCCGTGACGCTCCCAGAACCCTTCCTGGACAGGGTGAAGGTCATCTCCATCGGCCATTCCCTCGATGGTCGTGATGTCGGCCCCATTGGCCTGCACAGCAAGCATGGCGCACGACTTCACGGCCTTGCCGTCGAGGTGAATTGTGCAAGCGCCGCAATAGGACGTTTCGCAGCCGACATGGGTACCGGTGAGCCGCAATTGTTCG
>CAXMSI010000021.1:0-7362 GCA_964196085.1 uncultured Acidimicrobiia bacterium
GGCTTCACGGGTTAGGCCAGACGGTCGCATAGAAGAAGGGGCCCTGATGGGCCCCTTCCTTCATCTTCGAGTTTCATCGCGCTCAGGGAGTGACGATTACCTTCCCGATCATCCACGGATGAGGGAGGCAGTAGTAGTCGAACTCTCCAGCCTCAGTGAAGGTGTAGCTAAAGGTGTCACCCTCGTTGACGAACCCAGAGTCAAACATCCCATCCGGCGTCGGGGAGACCCCGTCAGAGACCCCCGATGTCACCGTGTGAGCGATTGCATCGGCATTCGTCCAAGTGACAGTCGTACCAACTGCGACAGTGATTTCGAGGGGATCGAAGGCGTTCTCAGTATTGTTTGGGTCAAATGCCCCCTCCGGAATATTGACCGTGGCCGTTTCTCCGGTACCTGTGTCAACAGCAGGTGGGGTGGTGGAGGCCGGGGCTGTGAGGCCAGCGTCCTCTGCTGGCACAGGTACCGAGAACAGCTCAGGGTCAGCCTCGCCAGTCACCACGATCGTGCCAATCGCCCCCTTATAGAACGTCCGCTGCAGCGCATGGTCAACTAAGAGAATCGTCTGAGGGTACAGCGCATCTATCTCGACGACAGTGCCGCCACCAGCGACTACGAGCGTCGACTGAGATCCGCGAATCGCTCGGTTGGCCGAGTGTGTTGCAGCCTCGGGGTAGACCAGATCCCAGTGGGAGCCAATTGGGTGGAAGTTGCTGGAGAGAGCAAGCCCTTCGTTAACAAAGTAGATCCGGGCTCGTTCACCAACTTCCATAGCGAGTGTGTTGTCTCCAGTTAGTGCATTTGTTCGACCGTTGAAGGTAACGAAGGTTGGCTCTTCAGCAAGCACGAGAGCAGGGTCATATGGAGCAAGTCCATTGGAATCTGGCTCGCCAAGATACCACTCACTTTGCATGATGGCCCACTCGTGATCAACCTCTGGAAGCGGAACCTCAGGGTCAACTACGAACATTCCGTACATACCATGGGCGATGTGAGAAGGGACGTCTCCGAAGGCGCAGTGATACATGAATGCGCCTGGGTATAGGAGTCGAATCTGGATGGTGGCTGTCTCGCCAGGGTTTACGGTCAGGTCGGCTGCACCGCCACCTTGCCCAGTCACTGCGTGGAAGTCAATATTGTGCGGATGAGAGTTGCCAGGCATGTTGGTAAGCGTGATTTGGACCATGTCACCCACTCGGCCTCGAAGAATCGGGCCAGGGGAACCGCATACGATCTCATCGTCGCCGGCTACTCGGAAACCCCACATCTCCGTGAAGATCCCTTTTGCAGGGTCGAGCGGGCAGACGCCCTCTATGGACTCAATGTGAACCGCATAGATAGCCTGGTCATCGCGATCGATCGGGGCGGGCACGTCGGGAGCGTAAGAAAGATGTTCTTCGCTGTCTGGAGCACCGCGAAGCTGTGCGACCGGGGTGAGGTCAGGCCGAATGTTGTCGGTGACTGCAAACTCGGGTTCGCTCGTGCTGTTGTCGCTGTTGGCAAACGCTGCGCCGAGGAGGACGAATAAAAGCATCGCACCGAGGAAAGCTGAGACCAGCCATCCCGCGCTCGACGATCGGGTTTCACTGGCCATTTTGCTGCTCCTTCGTAGGTAACATTCTCATTATATAGTTACCCAGTAATAAACTCCAAAATGAACCACCCAACTCCTTCAAGAACTGCTGTTCGTCGTGAACAGCAGCTCACGCGGCTGGGCTTGTCACTCAAGAGAGATACCATTGAACGAATGGTTCCTCAGCCGACATTCAGAAGCGTCCTCGGCAAGGGTTTCAAGCTCATTGGCCGATTCATCAAGCTGCAGCCCGGGTCGTTTGCTGTTGCAGTGGTGGGAGCCATACTCTTTGCTGGGGCCATCCTTGCGGCCAGTAAAGTTGTTGGGTGGATTACCGACGACGTGATCTTCGCGATTCTCGACAACAACGCTGAACCTGGGCCGCTTCTTCGACGGGCTTCATATTTGGTGTTCGCAGTGGCGGGGGTCAAGGCGGTTGGCATCATGGGTCGGCGCGTGGGCGCTGGCTGGATGCAACTGCGCAACGCCCAGGGCCTTCGCTTCCGGATTGTCGACCACATCCTCAAGATGGATATGGACTGGTACTCCAAACGCCCAGTGGGGGACATGCTGTCGGTTGTCGAGGCTGACGTGGCGTTCACGACGCAACTGCTGGCCCCGCTCCCGTTCTCAATCGCCTCATTCATTCTGCTCATCGGCTCGAGCGGCCTCGTGCTCGCTATTAACAGCACCCTCGGCATCATTGTGGCCTCGTTCTTGGGTGCGGTTCTCGTTCTTCAGTTCCGGGCATCGTGGGTGGTATTCAAGATGTTCGCCGAGTTGCAGCGCACTCGGGGCCAAGTCGCGGCCATCGCGTACGAAAGCTTTGATGGAGCCCTTACCGTCAAGTCGCTCGGCCGAGAAGCTGCAGAGACTGCAAGACTTGAAGAGCGTTCAGCCTCAATGCGTGATCAGCAGGCCCGACTCGTGAAGGTTGGTGAGTCCTACCGGTCTGCCGTGAGAGCAGTGCCGTCCGCTGCAGCTGTGGTGATTGTTGCTGTTGGTGCTATTCAGGTGCTGTCAGGTGTCTTGACTCTGGGCGAAGTCGCATCGGTCACCTATCTGCTCTCGTTGCTGTTTTGGCCAATCCAACTGGTTGGCTTCGTTATCTTCTCGTTTGCAGCCAGTACCGCTGGTTGGGATCGAGTGGCTGGGATCCTGGACGTAGAGGAATTCGTTGTTCACGGCATGGACGAATCAACTGCACCTGGTGAAGGGGCCGAAATCGAGGTTGCCCGCGTTTCTTTTGCCTACCTCGAAGGCGAGCCGGTGCTCACCGATCTTGATTTGACTGTCCCGCCTGGACGCGTAGTTGCCATCGTTGGGCCCACCGCATCAGGAAAGACCACCCTTGCCGTGCTATTGGCCCGACTCTGGGATCCACGGTCGGGGGTCATCCGCCTCGACCACCGTGACCTTGCTGGCATGGCTGAAGGAGTACTTCCCGACGAAATGGCGTATGCATCTCAGGACACGTTCCTTTTCGACGATTCGGTTCGCGGCAATATCACGCTCGGCCTAGAGATTCCTGAAGAGGATGTGCTGACCGCGGTCCGCCTCGCGGGGGCCGAGGAGTTCGTTGCGGCTCTCCCTGAAGGAATGGATACCCGAATCGGCGAGCGGGCCTACGCTTTATCGGGAGGGCAACGACAGCGGATAGCTTTAGCGCGAGCCTTGGTCCGGAGACCTCGCTTACTGATCTTGGACGATGCCACCTCAGCTGTTGATCCTTCTGTTGAGACAACCATTCTTAAGGGGCTGCGCGCAGCGGAGCTACCGTCCACCGTTGTGATCATTGCTTACCGGGCATCATCGATTTCGTTATCTGACGAGGTGTTCTACCTCGACTCTGGCTCGATCGTCGCTCGAGGAACCCACGAAGAACTGCTCGCCTCCCAGCCCGGGTACGCCAAGCTCCTCACTGCCTACGAAGCCGCTGGGGAGGACGCATGAGTAAGTCGGGTAGTGGAGCTGTTGTTGTTCTGACAAAGACCCTCAAAGAAGTGCCAGCATTTACGGCGGGCATCAAGCTGACGCTGGGGTTTGTCGCCCTCGGGGCGGGGGTTGAACTGATCCCGCCGATGTTCGTGCGAAGGGTGATCGACAGCGCAGGAGACTTCTCCAAGGGTGACATTTACGTGTGGGGAGCGGTTGGGATGACGGGGGTCGTCCTTGCCGCATTAGCAAGCCGGGCGGGACGTACTCGACTGGCGGTTGCAGCAGCCAATGGCCTTCACGATCTTCGGGTACGCACCTTTGAGCGGCTGCATTACCGGTCGATCCTGCACACCCAAGAACAGCGTAGAGGTGCACTCGTAGCTCGGGTCACGGCTGACATTGACGCGATTCAGCGGTTCTTCGACTGGGGTGGGGTTGGCCTGCTGGTGGGGCTGGCACGAGTGGTGTTCACCTTGGCCCTCATGTTCCTACTTTCCTGGAAGCTTGCTGGGCTCGTAGCCATCACCACCACCCTCTATGTGTTCCTTCTCGTCAAGTTTCAAAAGGTGCTTGGGAGGGCTCACGATCGGGCCCGTGGCTCGGTTGCCAACGCTCTTGCCATTGCCGGTGAGGCGGTGAGCGGGGTGCCGACCATCCGAGCTCATGGAGCTCAAAAGCACATTCTTGGCAGGCTCCACAAGGCACTCGATCGCGAGTTTTGGGCAGACTTCAAAGCTCGAGTCATCGGCAACGCCTTGTTCGCGACGGCTGAGCTGTACTCGGGGAGCATCACAGCTGGGGTGGTGGTGGTCGGCGTACTCATTGGGGTGCGGGACTCCTTCACATCAGGCGAGCTTGTAGCGTTTGTGCTGCTTGTAGCCCTGCTCGTAGATCCACTTCAGACGATGGTCGAGACTATCGACTCCATGCAAAGTGCTGCTGCTGGACTTCGACGAATCTTCGCTGTTCTAGATGCGGATATTGAGGTGCCCGACGCCGGTGCCTCTGGTACTCCGCTTGCTAGCGGTGGGTTTGGTCTCGTCACCTCTGGGGTGAACTTCGCATACGGAGATGGGCCACAGGTGCTCACAGACATTAACGTAGAGGTTGCTGCTGGCCAGCGGATTGCTGTCGTTGGTGAAACAGGATCTGGCAAGACTACCTTTGCAAAGTTGGTGGTGCGGCTGATGGAGCCGACCGCTGGCGAGATTCAACTGGGTGGCATCCCTGTGTCGGACATCCCGTTTGACTCGCTGCGTTCGCGAGTTACATTCGTGCCTCAAGAAGGGTTCTTGCTTGACACGACCATCCTCGAGAATGTTCGCTTCGGGAAACCTGAAGCGACTGAAGCTGATGTGTTCAAGGCGTTCACCGACCTTGGCCTTACCGACTGGTTGAGCGGTCTACCCGACGGGTTGCAGGCGGCAGTTGGGGAACGTGGATCGAAGTTGTCGGCCGGTGAGCGACAGCTTGTGGCTCTCACAAGGGCATGGATTGTTGATCCCGATTTCCTCGTGCTCGATGAAGCGACTTCAGCCGTCGATCCGGCGCTGGAATTGCAGCTCCGGGACGCTCTCAATCGCCTTTTGAAAGGTCGTACCAGCCTCACGGTTGCCCACCGCCTGTCCACGGCTCAGGCGGCTGATTCGGTGTTGGTCTTTGACCAGGGCAAGCTCGTGGAGCGAGGCACGCACGCAGCGTTGGTGGATGCCGGTGGCGTGTACACGAAGATGTTTGAAGACTGGATGGCGGGAACTGCCAGCTCAGCCTGAGAGCAGCGGCTGCGCTTGAAGCTCGCCGGCAATTTCAGCGGATACCCAAGCCGGGTGCCTCGGCCAAATGCGGCTGACTGCGTTGGTCATCTTTGATCCTGCAACCAGTCCTTGAAGTTTGTCCTGATGTACCTGGGACGAACTGTTTCACGACGGCCTTGATCTCGGGGTTCTCTTCGAGGATCGGCTGGGACATGTTGTAGGGTGACATTACGAGCACGAGCCTGTCAAGACGTATAGATTGGCCACGATATGCCTAAACGAATTGACGTCCACGATCAGGCGGCCTACGACGCCCTCCAAGCAAAGCTCATTCCCCTATGGAAGTCGATCGAGCGGCTCAACACCGACCAACAGACAATCGTCGTCGTGCCGTCGGTGCACATTGATCTCGATCTGACACCGGCACTGCTGCAGGCTTACGAGGAGCGATACCTGTTCCTGCTGTTCCTGCTCCGCCAACCCCGGGCGAGGATGATCTACGTCACCGGCCAGGCGATCCACCCCGACGTCATCGACTACTACCTCGACCTGATGCCCGGTGTCATCCGGAGCCACGCCCGCAATCGGCTCTTCTTCGTGTCACCGATGGAGGCGACCTACCGGCCATTGTCTGAGAAACTCCTGGACAGGCCGCGCATCATCGAACGTATCCAGGACCTAATAATAGACCCAGATCACGCACATCTCGTCCCTTTCATGACAACGTGGGCCGACCGTGAGCTTGCGATGCGGCTAGGGATCCCGATGTACGGGGCTGATCCGAAGGACGTCCATTTCGGTACGAAAACGGAGGGACGCCAGCTGTTCGCCCGCGCAGGCGTTCGACACCCTGCCGGAGCCGAGGGCCTCCACAGTCTTGAAGATCTGGCCAATGCCACGATGAGACTTCTCGCGAACAGCCCGGCCACGGACCGCGTGATCGTCAAGCACAACGAGGGTGTCTCAGGATTTGGGAACGCCATTGTCGACCTTTCAAAACTCCCCAGTGAGGACCGCATCGAAGCAATCAAGGGGCGCATCCTCTCGATGCCGCTCAACGAGCGCGCCGGCGACATCGACCAATACCTCAAGACACTCGACGTGGAGGGCGGGATCGTCGAGACGATGATCAAGGGGGAGAACCTCCCAAGCCCCTCCGTGCAGATGCGGATCACTCCCCTCGGTAGGGTGGAGGTGCTGTCGACCCATGATCAGATCCTCGGGGGTGAGGGCGGCCAGGTGTTCCTGGGTTCGCTGTTCCCCGCGAACCCTGAGTATGCGACCCAGATTTCAGTCAGCGCTCGCAAGGTCGGTGAGCTTCTCGCGGTCGAGGGCGTGATCGGCCGGTTCGCGATCGATTTCATGATGACTAGGACCGACAATCGGTGGCAAGACCATGCCATCGAGTTGAACCTGCGCAAGGGAGGAACGACGCATCCGTTCCTGACGCTCCAGTTCCTCACCGATGGAGCGTACAACGAGGAAACAGGCCACTTCCATGCCCCGGGTGGACAGCGTAAGTTCTATGTTGCGTCAGACCACGTCGAATTGGAGGGCCTCAACCGGCTCACTCCGCGGGATCTTCTCGAGATCGCACTCATGCGGAACCTCCACTTCAACCAGGCAACACAGACGGGGTCAGTCTTTCACATGCTGAGCGCCCTCCCGACCGAAGGCTTCGTGGGCGTCACCAGTGTCGGGGACTCAGCGATCGAAGCCGAGGAGCGATACGAAGAGGTGACCACGGTCCTCGCCGAGGAGGCATCCCGTGGCTGACCGAAGTGGGCTGATAGCTCCAGATGTCCTTCTCCCCGTCCTGAGTGAAGGGCTCGGCTTCCTATTGCCGTCGTAGCTGAGACGGGGTCGGAAAATACTAGGTTCAGCAAGTTGGTGGCATGACCAACGGAGCAGCAAGCCGGCAGATAAGTTGGATACTGAAGGTGACTTCTACACCAAGATGTTCGAAGACTGGACGGCTGGCACTGCCAGTTAATGGTCTCGGGTCTCGGCAACAGCTGGGCCTCGTAACTCAACTGTGTTCTGAGCTAGCTGAGGAGCGCTTCTGTAAGGCTACGCATGGGCATGGATGGTGCGGCT
>CAXMSI010000021.1:7412-14709 GCA_964196085.1 uncultured Acidimicrobiia bacterium
GTCCTCAGAGAGAGCTGCAGCAAGGTTGCCACAGAAGCAATCACCAGCCCCTGTCGTATCCACAACCTCTTCTACCGGGAATGCTGGAATCAGGGCCATAGCGTCCTTGGTAGCGACAAGCACACCGTCGTCTCCGAGTGTGATGAGCGTTGCCCCAAGTTGATACCGGTCAACAAGCAGTTCAGCCAGCGTTTCTGGGGATCCTTCGACACCGGCAAGAGTGGCGGCTTCGGTCTCGTTGGGGATGATTAGGTCCACGGTTCGTAGGAGTGCTTCAGGTACTTCGGTCGCTGGTGCCGGGTTTAATACAACGGTCGTGCCACCAGCTTTGGCGATGCGAGCGGCTTCCTCGACCGCGTCCATGGGCAGTTCGAACTGGAGCAAAAGCACGTCGGCCGCTTCGATCAAATGAGAGGACGCCCGGACCTGGGCTGGGGTCACAGTTCCGTTTGCGTTGGGCACTACGACGATGGAATTGTCTCCGTCAGCGTTCACCACAATATGAGCGACTCCAGTCCCGAGTCTCGCCCGGGTGACCGATGCAAGGTCAATGTTCGCATCCGAGAGGATGCCGAGCAGGTCGTCGCCGAAGCTGTCGTTGCCAACCGCCCCAATGAACGACACCTCAGCTCCTGCCCTGGCAGCAGCCACGGCCTGGTTGAGTCCCTTGCCCCCAGCGAAGACCTCGAATGCCGACCCAGTGACGGTTTCTCCGATCAGCGGATGCCGATCAGCGAAGGCCACCAGGTCAGTATTGAGACTCCCAACAACGCAAACGTTCCCCATCCAAAGAGGTTACCCAACCATCCCACCCAAGTGCGCGCATATGTGCGTGCAAGCCCAGGGCTTGCAGACACATATGCGCGAACACGAGAGAGGATTTCGATTGTGGAAAGCCCTACGGATTCGTTACGATTCTGCCTGCACCGACGGCGCGGGGTCCTATGAAAAAACCATCGATGAGCAAGCAAGTTGCAGAGGGCCTAGATGCCAACCTCAATGGCAGCGGATCACTCTTTGGTTCCATACTGGCGGGACTCCTTATCGGCTATTTCCTCGACCGATGGCTCGGTACGTCTCCGTGGCTCATCATCGCCGTAACAATGCTTGGCATCTACTCGGGATCGCTTCGGCTCTGGGCCTCAGCCAAAGAAGGAGAAGAAAAGTACCTAGCGGAGCGCAAGCAACGTGGACGTTGAACGGAAAATAGGCGACGACACTGCCAAACGTTCGGTCTTCGTGGCACCGGTCTTCATAGGCATTTTTTGGCTGACGAGTGGGACAGCAGGCGCCGTCGCAGCGCTGGTCGGTACCGCGATCGTGGTGGGCAATTTCCTGCTTGCCGGACGCATCTTGTCCGTTGCCGCACGGATCTCACCGGCGGCGTACCATGCGGCTGCCCTGTTCGGTTTTGTGTTGCGGCTCGGTCTGCTTACCATAGCCCTGCTGGTGCTCACCAGGCTGTTCGAGCTTGATCGCACGGCGTTCGCAATAACGACGGTGGGGATGTATCTCGTCCTCCTTAGTTGGGAGACAGTCATGGTTTCCCGTGGATCTGAAGGAGAGTTGGAGTGGAGCAAGTAATCCTCGCTGAAGGGTGCGACGTCGCTGAAGTGACGATGTGTGCCCCAGCAGAAGTCTCCGAGCTCTTCGAGTTTGCGGCTCCGTGGCCTGAGATAGCGGAGTGGTTCACTCGCACACAGATGTTGATCCTCCTGATCCCTGTGATCGTGATCGGCTTGTTCTGGTTGGCCCTTCGCAAGCCCAAACTGGTTCCCGGCAAGCTCCAGATGATGGTAGAAGGCGCCTACGATCTCGTTGCTCGAGGTATTGGGCGTGACGTGATTGGTGGCGGGTACGAAAAGTACGTCCCCTACTTGCTGTCGGTCTTCCTTTTCGTGCTGGTGGGCAACGTTTACGAGATCATGCCGTTCGTGAACTTCCCGGTCACCTCTCGGATTGCCCTCCCTGGGTTCTTGGCTGTCTTCACGTGGATCATTTTCGTCGTAGCTGCGATCCGCAAGCAAGGTCTAGCGTATTTCGGCCACCTGATATGGCCCCCCGGAGTGCCTCTTGCACTCAAGCCACTTCTGGGAATCATTGAGTTTGTCTCCACAGTGTTGGTTCGGCCCTTCTCTCTTGCAGTCCGGTTGTTCGCCAACCTCGTAGCCGGTCACCTCATGCTGAGCTTGTTGCTTGGTACTGCTGGAACGTTCATCTGGGCTTGGCTCACCAACCCAGAAATCGGGTTCGGCAAGGGAGCTCTCGGCATGGCTTGGTTCGTGATGGGCCTCGGAATTTTCGCATTCGAAATGCTTGTTGCGTTCTTGCAAGCATATATTTTCACACTGCTTTCCGCGGTGTACATCCAGTCATCAATTCACCCAGATCATTAGTCAGAAATAGACAAGGAGAAATGCAATGGATCTAGCAGCTGCTGAAGCGATCAAAGGCGGGTTACTCGTAATGGGATACGGCCTCGCCGCTGTCGGCCCTGGTATTGGTATCGGCATCGTCGCCGGAAACGCCATTCAGGCCATGGCTCGCCAGCCAGAAGCCGCAGGCATGGTTCGGACAACCATGTTCTTGGGAATTGCCTTCACCGAGGCGCTCGCCCTCATCGGTTTCGTCCTCTTCTTCCTGGCTTAGGAGCTACGAATGATGAACGTACTCATTCTGGCGGCGGAAGAAGCAGAAGGCGCCGAGGGCGGATCGAGCTTGTTGCTCCCGCATCTCAACGAACTGGTGCCAGGTCTCATTGCTTTCGCCCTCATCTTCTTCTTCATTTGGAAGAAGGCTGGGCCAGCACTGAACCAACTTGCCGACGATCGTCAAGCCGCGATAGCCGGGCAGATAAAGGAAGCTGAGGCCGCAAAGGTCGAAGCACATTCCTTGCTCGAGGACTACAAGCAACAGGTAAGCGGCGCCAAGGCAGAGGCAAACGCCATTGTCGAAGACGCTCGCAAATCTGCTGATGCCGTGAAGGCAGGCATTCTTGCCGACGCTGAGACCGAGGCTGGCACTATCCGTGCCAAGGCCCAGGCAGACGCAGACGGAGAGAAGGCTCGTGCCCTTGCTGAGGCTCGTAACGAGGTTGCCGGACTGTCGGTTGCTCTTGCTGAGAAGGTCGTTGGTGGAAGCCTCGATGCGGACAAGCAGAAGGCGCTTATCGACCAGTACATCTCAGAGCTCGAGGGGAACTAGTCAATGAGCGATCGAGTCAAGGCCTATGCCACGGGGATCTATGCGATCGCCAGCGGTGAAGGACAAGCAGAGCGAGTAGAGCGAGAGTTGTTCAACATCGGTAACGCCGTTGCAACTAACGCCGGTCTACACGCAACGTTGTCTGATGCCCGAGTCCCATCTGAGCGTAAGGCTGGCGTTGTTGCTGACCTGCTTGGCGGACGTGCTTCAGACCTCACAACTGCCATCGTTTCATTTGTTGTGGCCGCTGGCCGGGCGAATGAGCTTGGCGAGATCGCAAAAGCCATCTCAACAGCAGCCGCATCCTCACAGGGGCTCTCTGTCGCGACGGTACGAAGCGCTATTGCGCTCGACGACGATACCGTCGCTCGACTGGCTGCAGCCCTTGGTAAAGCAACTGGCAAAGAAGTAGAAGTGAAGGTTGTTGTTGACCCCTCCGTTCTTGGCGGCATTGTCGCCACGGTGGGGGACACAGTGATCGATGGCTCGGTCCAGAAGAAACTGGCCGGGCTCCGTTCGGCTCTGACGGCCTAAGGAAGAACACATGGCAGATATCACAATCAGTGCCTCCGATATCACCCAGGCGCTCAAAGAAAACCTTGCAGGATGGGAACCATCCGTCGACAAGGAAACGGTCGGCTACGTCTCAGCTGTTGCTGATGGCGTTGCCACGGTAACTGGCCTCCCCAACGCAATGGCTTCGGAACTCCTTGAGTTCCCGGGAGGTCTGCTTGGTGTCGCCCTCAACCTCGACGAAGACGATATTGGTGTTGTGCTTCTCGGAGACGGGTCACACATCGAAGAAGGTGCTGTAGTCAGGGCAACTGGACAAGTACTTTCGGTTCCTGTTGGTGACGGCATGCTCGGGCGAGTAATCAACACCTTGGGCGAACCGATTGATGGCAAGGGCCCAATTGAATCAACCGAGCGCCGACTCCTTGAGACGCAGGCTCCTTCAGTTGTGGAACGCCAGCCAGTTGAGGAACCACTGCAGACGGGTATCAAGGCTATTGATGCCATGACGCCGATTGGCCGTGGACAGCGTGAGCTGATCATTGGTGACCGTCAGACTGGTAAGACAGCCATTGCTGTCGACACCATCATTAACCAAAAGGGCCTCGACGTTAAGTGCATCTACGTAGCCATTGGGCAGAAGGCCTCAACCGTTGCTGAAGTTGCCAATACGCTCGAGAAGCATGGAGCAATGGAGTACACAGTCATTGTGAACGCTACAGCATCCGATGCTGCGGCCCTCCAAATGTACGCACCGTACGCCGGTTCTGCGATTGGCCAGTACTGGATGTATAAGGGCGAGCACGTTCTGATTATCTTTGATGACCTCACCAAGCAGGCCATTGCCTACCGTGAGATTTCCCTGTTGCTCCGCCGTCCTCCGGGGCGTGAGGCGTACCCAGGTGACGTGTTCTACCTGCACAGCCGACTTCTTGAGCGGTGTGCGAAGCTCTCTGACGAGCTTGGTGGTGGTTCCATGACCGGGCTTCCAATCATTGAGACGAAGGCTGGAGATATTTCGGCGTACATCCCCACAAACGTTATTTCCATCACCGATGGACAGATCTTCTTGGAGACCGACTTGTTCTTCTCCGGAATTCGTCCAGCCATTAACGCTGGTGAGTCTGTGTCCCGTGTGGGTGGTGCTGCCCAGATCAAGGCTATGAAGAAGGTCGCTGGCCCATTGCGACTCAACCTTGCTCAGTACCGTGAGTTGGCAGCGTTTGCTGAGTTCGGTTCTGAGCTTGATGATGCTTCTCTCGCTCAGCTCTCCCGTGGAGCTCGAGTTGTGGAGACGCTCAAGCAAGGCCAGTACTCGCCAATGGCTGTAGAAGATCAGGTTTTGGTGATCTTCGCTGTCACCGAAGGCCACGCCGACTCCATTGCCGAGTCCGATATGGCCTCGTTTGAGGCAGGGCTGCTGGACTATGTGAAGCTGCACAACGCTGAACTGCTCACCAGCATTCGTGAAACTGGTGCTCTGCCAGATACGGATGCGCTTGTGAGTGCCATCAACGCATTCAAGGCAACGCTGGGAACAGGGGAGTAGCGAAGTGGCTTCAGCCGAACTTCGGGATATTCGCCGCAGGATCAAGTCCGTTCAATCTACGGCCAAGATCACGCGGGCAATGGAGCTCATCGCAGCTTCACGCATCCCAAAGGCCGCTGCTCGAGTCAACGCCTCCAAGCCGTACTCTTCCAAGATGGTGGAAGTGATCTCCAAGGTGTCAGCTTCGGCTGGATCGGCGGGTCACCCCTTACTTGACGAGCGGGACCTGCAAACTGTCGGCATCCTTGCGGTGGCTTCGGACCGTGGACTTTGCGGAGCGTACGCCACTTCGGTGATTCGCCTCGCCGAGAAAAAGGTTGCAGAACACCAGCAAGCCGGACGTAAGGTCAAGATCTACGCTGTTGGAAAAAAGGCTCAGGCCTACTTCTCCTATCGTAAGTTCGACGTTGAACAGGGATTCTTGGCCATCACTGACCGTCCTGGATACGGTGACGCTCGCGCAGTGGCAAATAAGCTCATGGACGACTACGCATCAGGCAAGATCGACGCTGTGGATGCCTTCTACACCCAGTTCAAGTCGTCTTCCTTGCAAGAGTTGGCTGAGTTTCAGCTCTTGCCCGTGACCGCTCCTACGGCGCCAGAAGGCGAGGCAATTGCCTCGGTCGACTACGTGTTCGAGCCATCGCCTGCAGAGATTCTCGACGGATTGCTTCCGCGTTACGTGGAAGCGACCATTTTTAGCATGCTCTTGGAAGCTTCGGCCTCCGAGCATTCAGCAAGACGGCGAGCCATGAAGGCCGCCACCGATAACGCCGACGAACTGATGAAGAACCTTACGAGGACGGCTAACCGTGCTCGTCAGGCGGAGATCACCACTGAGATCTCTGAAATCGTCGGCGGCGCCGAAGCACTTAATCAGTAGAAGGAGATACCAATGGCAGAAACATTGAATGTCGGACGGGTAACCCGAGTAACGGGCCCTGTTGTCGATGTTGAGTTCCCGAAGAACAGCCTTCCTGAAATTCTTTTCGCCCTCGAGACAAAGTTCTCGGTTGCAGGAGAGGATAAGAGGGTCCTTCTTGAGGTAGCAGCACATCTGGGCAACGATCAGGTTCGTACCATTGCGTTGGCGCCGACAGATGGCATCACTCGCGGTACTGCAGTCACCAGCACAGGTGCACCAATTATGGTGCCCGTCGGTGATCAGACCTTGGGTCATATCTTTAACACGTGGGGCGAAGCGCTCGATGCGCCCGACCTCAAATTTGAGGGTGAGTGGTGGCCAATCCATCGCCAGCCACCAGCCTTTGAGGACGTCGCTCCTCAGCAGGCCATTTTCGAGACAGGCATTAAGGTCCTTGACTTGCTTTGCCCATACCTCGAGGGTGGAAAGATCGGCCTCTTTGGTGGTGCCGGTGTCGGTAAGACCGTCCTCATTCAGGAAATGATCAACCGTGTTGCAACACAGCACGGTGGTGTGTCTGTGTTTGCTGGAGTCGGCGAGCGTACCCGTGAGGGGAACGACCTCTTTGGTGAGATGAAGGATTCAGGGGTGCTTGAAAAGGCAGCCCTTGTATTCGGACAGATGGATGAACCTCCAGGCGTGCGTCTCCGTGTTGCATTGTCGGCACTGACCATGGCTGAGTACTTCCGTGACGTTCAGCGCCAGGACGTGTTGCTCTTCATTGACAACATCTTCCGTTTCACGCAGGCTGGTTCTGAAGTATCCACACTGCTTGGCCGTATGCCATCTGCTGTGGGTTACCAGCCAACGTTGTCGGGCGAGATGGGCGCCCTGCAAGAGCGCATCACTTCGCTGAAGGGACGTTCTATCACCTCGCTTCAGGCTGTATACGTGCCTGCTGATGACATCACTGACCCGGCTCCGCATACTGCGTTTGCTCACCTTGATGCCACCACAGTGTTGAGCCGTCCGCTCACCGCTCTGGGAATCTACCCGGCTGTTGACCCGTTGGACTCGACGTCTCGGGCACTCGACCCACAAATCATTGGCGAAGAGCACTACAACGTAGCTACTGGCGTGCAGCAGGTGCTCCAGCGTTACAAGGA
>CAXMSI010000021.1:14719-14997 GCA_964196085.1 uncultured Acidimicrobiia bacterium
TTTCCGAAGAAGACCGTTTGGTTGTTGGTCGTGCTCGTCGCATCCAGCGTTTCTTGGCTCAGCCAATGAACGTTGCTGAGCAGTTCACCGGCATGGCTGGTGTCAACTCGCCACTCGAGCAAACGGTGAAGGACTTCCGTTCCATCTTGAACGGTGAAGTGGATGACCTTCCAGAGCAGGCTTTCTACATGGTGGGAACGCTCGACGATGCTCGTGCGAAGGCTGCTGAAATGGCCGGAGCCAGAGCGTAAATGGCTGCCTCGTTCCAGCTCGATGTA
>CAXMSI010000022.1:0-14800 GCA_964196085.1 uncultured Acidimicrobiia bacterium
GCCTCGGAGTTCCTTGCGAATGAGTCCTCTCATATCGAATCTGAGGCGGGGGAGCACAACCTCGCCGTGTTCCAGGCTTTGCGGGATATGGACGAGATTCTCGTCGCAAACTTCATGCTCACCGAAGAGGTAATCCGCGAAGGTCAGTACGACCTTGTGATTGGTGACGAGGCATGGGAGCTTGATGGACAACTCCATGAGAATCCAAACCTCAAGTCGACTCCATTCGCGTGGATGACCGACTTCGTGGGATATATCCCTATGCCGGATCGGGGCGAGCGGGAGGCTTTCGTTGCTGCCGACTACAACCTTGACATGATTGAACAGGTTGCGCGCTACAAGCGGGTTCGCGACGCAGCGATATTTGTCGGTAATCCTGACGACATTGGTCCCCAAACATTCGGCCCTGGGTTGCCAGGAATCCGGGACTGGACTGAGGAGAACTTCGACTTCTCGGGGTACGTCACTGGATTCGATCCGAAAGCGTTGGGAGACAGGCAAGAACTCCGCCAGGAGCTCGGCTACCTTCCAGACCAGAAAGTGTGCATAGTTTCGGTTGGCGGTTCGGCGGTCGGGGCCCATCTGCTTAATCGGGTCGTCAACTCCTACGAGGCAGCATCTCAGGTCATTGATGATCTCCGAATGATTGTGGTAACTGGGCCAAGAATTGACCCAGCCACCCTTCCTCAGATACCCGGGGTGGAGTTCCACGCATACGTCGACAAGCTATATCGCCACTTGGCCGTGGCTGACCTAGCAATCGTTCAGGGTGGGCTCACAACCACGATGGAGCTAACGGCTTCCAAGGTTCCGTTCATCTACGTTCCGTTGCGCGGTCATTTCGAGCAGAACTTCCATGTGAGGGCACGCCTCGACAAGTACAGGGCGGGTCGATACGTGGACTTCGAAGATGTCGTCCCCGATAATCTTTCCGCCTTGATGGTTGAGGAGATGAGTCGTCCTGTCGACTACGTAGACGTAGAGACGAACGGCGCCAAGACTGCAGCTGGCATGATCGGCAAGCTGCTCTGAAGTCCCAGCCGGCAGGGAGTCCACTGAGTGGGGAGTGTGGATCAGGGCTAGGTCTAGCTCTAAGTTAGGGTTCTCGGGGTGCGGTACTCGACTGTTCTTCTTGATTTTGATCACACCCTTCTTGACAGCGACGCTTCTTCGCGGGCGGCCTTCCATCACCTCATGACAGCATGTGGGCTCACTGATCACGGGCAGCACTTTGCTGTTTTCGAGGCGATCAACATGGTGCTGTGGCGTCAGGTCGAGGATCACATCTTGACGCCAGACGAAGTCCATGTGTCTAGGTTTGAGTTGTTAGCCCCGAAGATCGAATCGCCGCTTAGTCCGCACCAGATGGCTGACATCTACTCAGAGGGAATGGGTGCTAATGGTGAGTTGTACCCGGGTGCTCTGGAGTTGTTGGACACACTTTCGAGGCGGGTGTCTCTTGCTATGGTGACCAACGGTGTCAGCGCGATTCAGCGAGCTCGCGTTGCTCGGCTCAAGCTGGATCAGTACTTCGATGCGATTGTGATTTCGGGCGAAGTAGGCACAGCCAAGCCCGGTACCAAGATATTCGACATCACGTTTGAGCGGATGGGCGGTCCGTCCAAGGCCGATGTGCTCATGGTGGGAGACAGTTTGAGCTCAGACATCCGAGGCGGTAGTAACTACCGCATCGACACCTGCTGGTACAACCCTGCAGGGGGGGCCAACGGGTCGGGAGTTGCGCCAACTCACGTGATCGAGCATTTGCAAGATCTCTCGAAGGTTGTGTTGATCTGATCGCCAACACGAGCGTGGGCAAGCAGCTTCGATTGGTTCGCGCTAACATCGGCTTTGCTATCGACCCCTGCGGGAGAGTCCGTTTGATCGGACGCCGAAGGAGAAACGAACCCGGAAACTCTCAGGCAACCGGACCGCAGGGCGAGGCGAGACTGGAGAGCAGGCGTAATGCCTCGCCGAAGGAGAAAACCGCAAGGTGAATCTCTCAGGCAACAGGGACAGTCGGGCGAAAGAAAGTCGTCTGTTCTGTGAGGTTGCCCATGGCCCTAGTCACTCCGCTCCACGAGCTGCATAGTGCTCACGGCGCTCGTTTTGGTGAGTTTGCCGGTTACGACATGCCCATGCGTTATGACGATGGAGCCGTTGCTGAACATAACTGGACCCGCGAGGCAGTGTCTCTTTTCGACGTCTCTCATATGGGCGTTGTGCGTGTCACGGGCTCAGATGCGGCTGTCGCTCTCGAAACTCTCGTGCCCTCATCCATTACTCCCGTCGCTGAGGGACGTGGGCGCTATACCTTTCTGACCAACGAGTCCGGTGGTGTAATTGATGACCTCATCGTGACCAACCGTGGCGATCATCTCCAGTTAGTGCTCAATGCTGGGACCAAACACGATGACCTGACGCACATTCGCAGTCACATTGGTGACCGCTGCGAGATCTCAGATATCCAACCCATGGCGATTCTGGCTTTGCAGGGGCCACAAGCAGTGAGCGTGCTGAGTGAGTACCGGGCCGACGTCGCCGATCTCACCTTTGGGTTTGGTACCGAAGTTACGATTGGCGGGGTGTCGGTCTTCGCTTCTCGATCTGGCTACACCGGCGAGGACGGATTCGAACTCATACTGCCTGCTGATGGTGCGTCCGCTGTCGCCGACCTTCTTCTTAGCGAGCATCGTGTGAAGTTGTCTGGCCTCGCTGCTCGGGACAGTCTCCGGCTAGAGGCTGGTCTCTGCCTCTACGGCCATGATCTCTCCCCTGAGATTTCACCTATCGAAGCAGGCCTCACCTGGGCGATTCAGAAACGGCGGCGGGAAGAGGGTGGCTTCATTGGCGACAACGTCATTCTCGATCAGATCGCTAACGGCGTACAGCGGACACGAGTGGGCCTCCAGTCTGCCAAGCGTCCGGTGAGGGAGGGGTCAACCCTTCACGATGTTGACGGCCGCCAGGTCGGCTTCGTAAGTTCGGGTCACTTCGGTCCAAGTATGAATGCACCTGTTGCCATGGGGTTCGTCGAACCGGCGTTCAGTGCGGTCGGTAGCAGCGTCATGGCCTACCAACGCGGTAAGGAAGTCCCGATGACCATCGCTGATCTGCCATTTGTCGCTCACCGCTACTACCGAGGATAACTAATGGATTTCCAAGACAGACATATCGGTCCTCGCGACAACGACATTGCCTCGATGCTTGCCGCTCTCGGTTCCGAGTCACTTTCCGACCTGATTGACAAGACCGTTCCAGACTTGATCCGCAATGACCAGCTTGGGCTGGGTGCGGCCTTGTCTGAAGTAGAAGCAACTGCCGAACTTCGACGGTTGGCCGACAACAACACGGTACTGACCAGTCTGATCGGACAGGGCTACTACGGAACAGTCACTCCGGCAGTGATTAGGCGAAACATCATCGAGAGCCCGTCGTGGTACACCGCCTATACGCCGTATCAGCCTGAAATCTCCCAGGGAAGACTCGAAGCCCTACTCAACTTTCAAACAATGGTGTCGGACCTCACAGGTATGGACCTGGCCAACTCGTCGCTTCTCGACGAGGCAACTGCTGCAGCAGAAGCCATGACTCTCTTGCACCGCGGGAGCCGAGGGAAGAAGGGCGATCGGTTCCTGGTCGACCCCGACGTACACGCGCAAACGCTCAGCGTTCTAGAGACCCGTGCCGCCCCACTAGGGCTCGAGGTTGTGGTTGGTGAGCCAACCTCAGTGACTGACGAATACTTCGGCATGCTGGTTCAGTACCCAGGTTCATCCGGCCGGATCCCTGATCTAGGAATAATAGTGGAGCAGGCCAAGGCGGTTGGGGTTCCTGTGGCTGTTGCTGCTGACATCTTGGCGCTCACCCTGTTGGAAGCCCCTGGGGTCCTCGGAGCGGATGTTGCCATTGGCTCCACCCAGAGGCTAGGTGTGCCGATGGGCTTTGGTGGGCCTCATGCTGGTTACATGGGCGTCTCAGACAAGCTCAAGCGATCGATGCCTGGACGCCTTGTCGGTGTGAGTGTTGACTCGGTTGGGAGGCCTGCACTGCGCTTGGCACTCCAGACGAGGGAGCAACACATACGCCGGGAGAAGGCCACCTCGAACATTTGTACCGCCCAGGTGTTGTTAGCAGTTGTGGCATCGATGTACGCGGTCTACCACGGGCCCGAAGGCCTCACTGGCATTGCGACCAAGATTCACGAATCTGCAGGGAGGTTGGCGGCTGGCGTTGAGAAGTCCGACCATCGGTTGATGAATCAGACTTTCTTCGACACGCTCACGATTGAGGTATCAGGAGGTTCTGCTGCAGTTGTGGACATGGCCTTGCACGCTGGGCTCAACGTAAGAGTCGTTTCTGATACAACAATTGGCATTTCTGTTGACGAGACAACCGACGAGGTCACCCTGTCAGCGCTTGCGGCAGCCCTAGGTATCGAGCTAGGAGAGGCCTCAAGGGGTCTTCCGGCAGATCTGGAACGACGATCAGAGTTTTTGACTCACCCAATTTTCAACTCGATTCGTTCTGAGACAGAGATGCTGCGCTATATGAAGACCTTGGCGGACAAGGATATCGGTCTCGACCGGGCCATGATTCCGTTGGGCTCGTGCACCATGAAACTGAACTCAACGGCTTCTATGGAGCCGATCTCATGGCCAGAGTTT
Organism: uncultured Acidimicrobiia bacterium; assembly: GCA_964196085.1. Taxonomy (GTDB): domain Bacteria; phylum Actinomycetota; class Acidimicrobiia; order Spongiisociales; family JAENVV01; genus CAXMPE01. The sequence continues at coordinate 4,668 of CAXMSI010000022.1, forward strand.
GCCAACATGCACCCCTTTGCCCCTATTGATCAAACAGCTGGATATCGAGAGCTCATTGATGGACTCGAAGACCTGCTGGTCGACATCACCGGGTATGCAGCAGTGAGTTTGCAGCCAAACGCTGGCTCTCAGGGAGAGTTCGCTGGGCTGTTGGCAATCTCGCGCTACCACCAGAGTCGAGGCGAAAGCCACCGTAACATTTGCCTCATTCCTGCTTCGGCTCATGGCACTAACCCCGCCTCAGCGATCATGGCGGGCATGAAGGTGGTGGTAACGGCGACCACAGAAGACGGTGAAATCGACGTGGATGACCTCAAAGCGAAGGCCGCGGAACACGCGGACAACCTAGCGGCGCTCATGATCACTTATCCGTCGACTCATGGTGTGTTCGAAGCCAACGTGACTGAAGTGTGCGAACTTATTCATGAACATGGTGGCCAGGTCTACGTTGATGGAGCCAACCTCAACGCAATGGTTGGCCTGGCTAAACCGGGCGAGTTCGGCGGAGATGTGTCTCACCTCAACTTGCACAAAACGTTCTCCATTCCACACGGCGGGGGTGGGCCGGGTATCGGTCCCATTGGTGTTGGAGCACACTTGGCTCCGTTTCTTCCGGGCCATTCAGAGGTCGATCTTGGAGTCGAGGGCGGCGCAGTGTCCGCAGCACCGTTTGGGTCGGCAGGAGTACTACCTGTTTCGTGGATGTACATCAAGATGCTGGGTGACGAGGGTCTTCGTCGGTCGTCCGAGGTAGCCATTCTCAGTGCCAACTACGTGGCGAAACGTCTAGAAGAGGCGTACCCAATCCTGTACAAGGGTGACAATGGTTTCGTAGCTCATGAGTGCATTGTGGATGTTCGCGACATCACCCACGACACCGGGGTGACAGTTGACGATATTGCCAAACGTCTCATCGACTTCGGCTTCCATGCACCAACAATGAGCTTCCCTGTGCCGGGCACGCTCATGATTGAGCCGACGGAATCTGAGTCCAAAGAAGAGCTCGATCGCTTCTGTGACGCCATGCTCCAGATCAAGGTGGAGATAGACACCGTGGCATCTGGCGGCACAGGCGTCGAAGACTCCGTGCTTCGTGGAGCTCCTCATACTGCCGAGGACCTTGTTGTTGATGAGTGGGGGCGACCATACTCCCGGGTTGCTGCTGGTTACCCCGACGGGCTGGGCAAGGGCCTGAAGTACTGGCCGCCGGTTGGCCGCGTTGACAACGGATACGGCGATCGGAATCTGGTTTGTTCCTGCCCGCCGTTGAGTGACTACGAGGTGTAGAGAAGTATTGAGAATTCGTTGCGGAAAGCAGGTTCTCGTGAGAGAATTATGCACCACCAACACCACCGAAAGCCGTAGCCCTATCGCTACGGCTTTCGTGTTTCAGGGCCGTCGGACAGCTGGAGGCACGCGTTTGTGCCCGTTCGGTTAGGGTCAGTCACCTCTGCATGGGACGGTCCTGCGACTTGGGCGGCCCTTCGGCAGTAGTGATAGGAGAATGCATGAAACGGCCGCTGGAAATTGACGACCCTCAGATTGCGGCGTTGATTCGGCTTGAGGCCGAGCGGATCGAGAACACCCTTGACCTTGTGGCATCTGAAACCCACATGCCGGCGTCGATTCTCGAGGAAATGGGATCGGTATTGAACCACAAGACGATAGAGGGATACCCAGGGAAGCGTTATCACGCGGGTTGCGAGCATGTCGATGTGGTGGAGACGCTCGCCATCGATCGAATGAAGGATCTCTTCGGAGCCGAACACGCAAACGTACAACCTCACACTGGCTCTGCTGCAAATCTAGCGGTCTACTTTGCAACCCTCGATGTCGGTGACAAGGTGCTGGCCATGAGCCTCGCCCATGGTGGTCACCTCACTCATGGGCATGTGGCGTCGGTCACAAGTCGTTGCTTTGAGTTTGAGCACTACAAGGTTGACCCAACAACTGAGCTGATTGACTACGACGCCCTTGCTGTGCATGCCCTGCGGTTCAAGCCGAAAATGCTGGTCGCTGGCGCAAGTTCGTATGCGCGTTTGATTGACTACGACAAAATGAGATCTATCGCTGACTCGGTGGGTGCACTGCTTTTTGTGGATATGGCACACATTGCTGGACTCGTCGCGGCCAAGCTGATTCCAAGCCCGGTCGCTGTTGCTGACCTCGTATCGTTCACGACCTTCAAAACAATGATGGGCGGCCGGGGAGGGGTAATTTTGTGCAACCAATCGTTGGCAAAATCGGTAGATAGGGCCGTCTTCCCAGGCACTCAGGGAACTTCGGCTGTCAGCAACATTGCAGGAAAGGCCACTATTGCCAAGCTTGCTGGTGAACCCCACTTCGTTGCAGTTCAGCAGCAAACACTCAACAGCGCCCGCTTGCTGGCTGGCGAACTCTCAGCAATGGGATACCGAGTAGTAGGTGGTGGGACTGACACGCATCAGGTTGTTGTCGATGTTTCAGCGAAGGGCTTGAGTGGAGGCGAAGCTGAGCGGGTGCTGTCCGCAGTGGGCATCACGACCAACAGGAACTACATTCCCAGTGACACCATGAAGAGGGCGAGTGGCCTCCGCTTGGGTACTGGCCCAATTTCGGTCCGAGGATTGGGGCCCACCGAAGTTGTGCGTGTTGCTTCGTTGATCGATCAAGCTTTGGTGGCGGATAGTGACGAGACGGTTTTGGCTCGAGTGCGTGCCGAAGTACTCGAGCTTTGTCACCAGTTCCCGGTCTATCGCTAGAACCAACCGAACCCAGGGTTGGGGGTGGTCGGGGCTTGATGTGGAGACTGACCACCGAAATAAGTGGGGTGTGGGTCATGGCACCTTGTTGACGTGTGTTCGGGTGTGCTCCACCAGGGTTCTATCTCGTTGCTGGACGGGCCCGAACACACTACGCAGAGGCCGTTGGGCCCGCAGAGAAACCTGCTCCACAGCCCTAGTTGATGATTTCGAACGCCGAAACGGCGTTCGAAATCATCAACTTAAACTAGCCTTTCCCGCAGTCTTGCTGAGACCCAGTCCATTGTGGCTACGACTATTGCTATGGCCAGCATCTGAGCTGCGGCATCTCGGTACTCCAACAGGTTGATGTTCTGGCTCAGCAAGAACCCGATACCACCACCACCCGCAAAGCCGATGATTGTGGACATACGTACGTTGATATCCCAGCGGTACATCGTGAAGGAGAGGTACGGCGGTGTGATCTGTGGGACCACGCCATAGATGATTGTCTGGAGTCTTGTCGCCCCCGTTGCTCGGATGGCTTCTACTGGCCCCTGATCAATGTTCTCCACCTGCTCTGAGTAGAGCTTGGCTAGAGAGGCCGTGGTGTGAAGGGCCAATGCGATAGAACCAGCGAACGGGCCGAAGCCTACCCAGACAACCGCCACAATTACCATGATGAGCGGCTCGATTGAGCGGAGAGTATTGAAGACCGTCCGAGCTGCGTAGTAGGAAAGGAGGCCAACGTTGACCGTTCCCAGTGTGCGGTTTCGCAGAGCCAAAAAGGCTCCAAGTAACGCACCGATAGCGAGTGGAGCCCACAGCGTGATGACCGGATTTCGGTAGTTATAGAACCAGTCGACCACTCGCATGACGAACACAGCAGAGACGCTTCCAGCAACTGCTGCGAGAGGAAGGTTGACGATGTCTAGAGACCCTTTGACTAGCCCGCTGGTGAGCGTGTTAGCGAGGCGGGAAGCAAGCTTTGCAGCTACTCGTAGACCCACCAGGACTGTGATCACCACCAGAGTTAGCTCTCCGACATCTCCTAGGACGTAGATGAAGTTAGGGACGAAGTCCCAGAAGCCCTGCTGCGCCTGAGGAGGAAGCGGGTGACCGATGGCCTTTAGTAACTGGGCCAGCGCACCGAGCCAGAAGATCCCGGCAACGCCTGAAACGGCAGCAACCGTACCCTGCTGAATTCGTTCCGTTGTCGACTTTTCATGTGTGTCGTCTTCGTTGAAGACAGCTCTCACGGCAAAGATGATTGCCAGCGGTATGACAGTGACCAGCACTGCCAATAGCCATGAGTTCGAGCTGATGCCACTAAGGGCGTTGTTGATCACCCTCGCGACTTGGATACCTCCCAAGAGCCCGAAGGGAATCGAGATGAGGATGGTCGCAAGGCCGGTGATTGTCATTGATATATCGCGCATCAGGTTCCGCGCTGCGATGAATGACAGCGGTAAGGCGAGCAAGGTTCCGACCGTTGTGGCGAGGAGCGCCATGAACACGGTCTCGATGATCTTGTCGAGCGTGTCGATTCCATTCTGAGAGAAACGGGGAGAGAGCAGCGTCTCGCCGGTGTCTTCATCGACCACCGATGCTCGATTTAGCCAGGTCCCGACTGGCTGCGATGTGACAGCGAGGACCTGTTGAGGTTTGGACGACTCGCGGTCGGGTGTCTTGATGGTGATCTCGAATTCACCATCTTCTCCAGCTGAGAATGGCTCAAGTCGTATGGTGACCGGGATCTCAGAGTCGGGAATGAATCGGGCGATCCCATCGGAGTTCGCTTCAAAGTTATACCCGTGAATAACAACTTCCTGCCCGGGCGAGGCACACGTTGGCGTGAGTTCGATGTACGTTCCGCTGGTGTCGCCAGCCGGCGACACCCCAGCGCAGGGGACCTGCAATAGGGCTTCGATGGTGACCTCGTCGCGCTCGTAGGCCACCAAGTCTGGATGCGCAAGAGCACGCAGGATGCGTGTGAGCTGAGTTTGTCGTATTTCGCTGCGAACCTGGGCAAAATCTACGTCGGTCGTCCGCACGGCAAGGCCGTACAACACAAAGGCGATGAGCCCGAACACGATCCACTTGGATCGACGGGAGCGCTTGTGCTTGCTATCCGACACGCTCAGCCTCCTTCCCATAGATTTCCTTGAATTTGGCGTCGTCAATCTCCTCGGGCGTCCCTTGGAACATGAGCTTGCCGTCATTAAGAGCGATGACGCTCTTGGCGTATCGGTGCACGAGGTCAAGGAAATGAAGACTGCAGAGGACGGTAACGTCGCTGTCTTGATTGATATCTTCAAGGTATTGCATGATGGAGTGGGCGAGGACCGGGTCGAGGCTGGCGACAGGCTCGTCGGCAAGAAGCATCTCGGGGTCCTGCATCATCGCTCGGGCGATTCCCACGCGTTGCTGTTGACCTCCCGACAAAGAATCTGCGCGGTTCCTAGCCCTGTCGGTGAGACCAACCCGTTCAAGCTCGGCAACAGCCCTACTCATGTCTACCTTTGAAAAGCGGTTGAGGAGGCTCAGGGAAGGGTTCGTGTATCCAAGGCGACCGGAGAGAACGTTCGTCGTGACTTTGGATCGATCAACAAGGTTGAAATGTTGGAAGACCATGCCAATCTTCCGCCTGATACGTCGGAGCTGTTCTTGATTGGCGATGGTTATGTCTTCGCCGTTCCAGTAGATCTTCCCCTCGGTTGGTTCCACAAGACGGTTGATACACCTCAGCAAGGTTGACTTGCCGGATCCCGAGAGCCCAATGACGGCTAGAAAGGTTCCGGGTTCTACTTCGAAGGAGACGTCTTCGAGGGCGACAGTTCCGTTGTCGTAAACCTTTGTGAGATGTTCTACTTTGAGCACGGGGGCTCCTTCTGAGTAGTTGGTGGGCTGAGACGTATGGTAGAGAAAAGGGGCAGGACTTGCGTCCTGCCCCTTCAAATTCTTATAGAGATTGAACGGCTTAGAAGTCGTCCATCGTGAATCCGAGTGCTGCAAGCAGCGAACGGATGGAGTCGAACTCCGAGTCGTTGGTTGCTGAAACACTGCTCCATGAGTAAGCGTCGAACGCAGCTGAGAAGCCCTCAGAATCGTTCTCGGCAAACGCAATGAGAGCGTCCACAATCGAGGTCTGGATGTCTGCTGGGAAGTCAGGACCGAACGCAACTCCATCATTTGGAATTGGGTCAGATAGCGTGACAATCCGAACAGCCTGAATGACGTCGGGAGCTTCCTCGCGGATGCCGCGACGAGCGTCTCTTGGATACTCATCGCCACATGCGATCTGTCCGTCAGCGTCGAGGGCACAGGTTTCGATGGCATCTGCGGAGATGTCGCCGTTGTTGATGTCGCCGTCCCAAAGGGAGCCGAAATCAGCGTCTACAACTGGAGAGAAGAACGTCGTTCCGAAGTCAGCCTCGCCGTTATAGATAGCCCTGACGACTGCGGAGTGACCGCCAGCCTCGAAGCCTTCACCGGTGGTGATTCCCAAGGACTCGAACATACCGCTTGGTACGAGGAAACCGGAGGTTGAACCAGCATCTGGGTAGGCCCACTTCTTGCCTTCAAGGTCAGCGAGTGTAGTGATGTCGCTATCGCGAGGGACAATGAACTGGGTCCAGTACACGTCATAGCCAAAGCGCAGCGCCTTCAACTCGATGGTCACACCACAAAGGTCAGAAGCGAGAACGTAGCCCTGAGCAGGGATGAATCCCAAGCTGGTGTCAGGGGCTGCACACATTGCTTCGATGGTGGCTGCGTATGAGCTACCAACAGCAACTTCGAACTCGAGTCCGGTTGCGTCAGTGAGTGCTGCATCGAGAAGTTCGCCACCGGCGATGATCTCTTCAGCGCCAGTAGACGGCACGAAGAACACCTGGATTGGGTTCTCTGCGGAGCCAACTGCAGGTGCAGGTGCCTCTGTGACCACAGGTGCCTCAGTTGCTGGTGGCTCAGTTGCTGGTGGTTCAGTAACCACAGCGGCTTCAGTAGTGGGTGCTTCTGTTGCCGCAGGCTCGGCGTCGGCGCATGCAGCGGCGACTAGGGCTAGAGCGGTTAACAGGAGCAGCAGTTTGCGAAATTTCATCATTTCGTATTCTCTCCTAAAAGGTAAGACGAATCAGCAGGTGATCCGCATTGCAAGTAGATAATAGGTGTTTCTCATCCTTGCCGGTAGCTGAGAGTGCCGCGAATTTCGCGTCTTGTCGAGATTCTTTGACGAGTGTCTCGTTGGTAGTTGTCTTCGGGTACCGTTTGGCCATGGATTCGAGAACGCACCAACTCGCTGAAGGTTCCCTGTTCACTGATTTGTACCAACTCACCATGGTGCAGTTGTATTGGAACGAGGGCATCGCCCTGACTCCTTCTCGGTTTGAGCACTCGTATCGAAACAACCCCGACTACGGGAACCATCAGGCGGGGTACTGCATCAGCGCGGGCATGGCCGACCTGCTGGATTGGATGTCTGCCTTCAAATTCCTGCCGAGCGACCTCGACTATTTGGCAGGCTTGGGTGCAGAGGGAGCACGGACTTTTTCTGCTGATTTTCTTGAGTGGCTTGGCTCCTTCGATAACTTCTTTGCCGACTTGGTGGTCACAGCTATTCCAGAAGGTCGGGCCGTCTTTCCTGGCGTCCCCCTTACAGTCGTGGAAGGCCCACTGGCGATGTGCCAAATTCTGGAGACGGCTCTGCTCAACCATCTCTGTTACCCGACCTTGATTGCCACCAAAGCATCGAGAATTGCTGACAGCGCTCGGGGAAGGCCCACGCTGGAGTTCGGTCTTCGACGTGGCCCCCAACTCGGGGCTACAGCTGGGGTCAGGGCAGCAATCATTGGTGGGGCGACGTCCACTTCGTACGTTGGTGGCGCTCGAGTGCTTGGCGTCGAACCGGCTGGAACCCATGCCCACGCAATGGTGCAGGCTGTTGACGCGTTGGGTGGAGACGAGCTAGAGGCGTTTCGTGCATACGCTCGCAGCTATCCCGATGCCACCCTTTTACTCGTCGACACATTTAGCACGCTCAACAGCGGCGTCCCCAATGCGATAATCGTTTTCGAAGAGCTGCGGGCTGCTGGTCATGAGCCCGTGGGCATTCGGTTGGACTCTGGAGACCTCGCCCACTTGGCAGTTCGTTCGTCGGCGATGATGTCTGCGGCTGGCTTTGCTGATGTGTCCATTGTGCTTTCTGGTGGCCTGGCCGAGTTCCCGATCTGGCAGATCCTGACCCAGATCGAACAAGAGGCCTCGGAGTATGGAGTTGATGCTGAGCAGCTGATTGGCCGATTGGTGTTCGGCGTTGGAACCCGGCTTCTGACCAGCGACGGAGATCCTTCCCTCGACGGTGTCTACAAACTTGTCGCTGTGCAGAAAGACGGTGAATGGAAGCCCGCCTACAAGATCTCTGAGAATCCAGCGAAGCGGGTGATTCCTGGCCATAAGCAGGTGGTCCGCATCTATGACCAGAATGGTCGAGCTACAGCTGACGTCCTGGCGACGGACGACGAGGACATCACGACCGATGACTTACGCTTGAGGAACCCTAAGCAGGCTGCTGTTTCTCGCACCGTTACTCAGGTTGAGATCTCTGAGATCGAACCGCTCCTTGAGACTGTCTGGGATGGCTCACCAGTGGAGGGCTATGACGATATTGAGGCGGCCCGAGCGAGGAGGGTCAGCGACCTTGAGCGCCTGCACCCAGGTGTCCGTCGGCTGGTGAGGCCGCACATACACCACGTGTCCCTAACCACGAAACTTTGGGAAAAGCTCCCGAAGGTCTAACCAACAGTCATGTGCAGGTATCTGCGTCCTGAAGCCAGAGCATATGGACACATATGCGTGCACTTGAGTGATGAGCGTGCGGAGTTGGTTTCTTAGAGGGTGATTGTGTAGCGGGTTTCGTCGAGGTCGCTACCACCGAAAGTTTCGGTTCGGACCCTTCCATCAGCAGACCAGCCTTCTCGCTCGTAGAAGCGCCTTGCCCTGGGGTTATCGGTGGCGACCCAGAGTGCCGCCGTTTCGTACCCCTGTTGTTGGAGCTGATGGATCCCGTGGGCATGGAGAACCTTCGCGACCCCGGTACCGAAGGCTTTAGGATGGCAGTTCAGCATGTACAACTCGCCTGATGGGTCTTCACTGGAGCGATCGCGATACGGGCCGATTGTCGTCATCGCGACGACTCTACCGTTCAGTTCGGCCAACCACGGCTGGCCTTCTTGTTCTGAGATGTGTCGAACCCAGTTGGCCACGAAGCGCTCTTCATCAAGCCCTTCGAGAAACTCAGCGGGCATAAGTCCGGCATACGCTGCCCTCCAGGCGGCAACATGAATGCAGCCCATATCGGCTGCATCTTCAAGAGTGGCCTCACGGACTTGAATCGACATGCTGCCTTTGGTCCCTGGAGTTCTGGAGCTGGTTCAGTTTTAGCTGAAGGCTGGCTGGCCCGTGATGGCGTTGCCAATGATGAGCTTGTGGATCTCGTTGGTGCCTTCGTAGGTGTAGGTGGTTTCGAGGTTCACCATGTGACGGATAACTGGGTACTCGAGAGTGATCCCGTTGCCTCCCAGAATCGACCGAGCATCACGGGCGACCTCGAGGGCGGTCTGACAGTTGTCCATCTTCCCGAATGAGATCTGGGTTGTTTCAAGAGTGCCAAGGTCGCGCATTCGCCCAAGGTGAAGAGCGAGGAGAGTCCCTTTGTTGACCTTCACCATCATGTCCACCAACTTCTGCTGTGTGAGTTGGAAACGAGAGATGGGGCCGCCGAACGCCTGTCGTTCTCCTGCATACTCCAAGGCTGTCTCGTAGCAATCCCTGGCCGCTCCCATAACACCAAATGCGATACCAAAGCGGGCCTCATTGAGACACGAGAAGGGCCCCCGCATGGAAGAAACGCCAGGAAGCATGGCGTCGGCCGGTAGGCGGAGTTCATCGAATGCCAGTTCAGCTGTGTTGGATGCCCGAAGCGACATCTTTTTCTTGATTGGGTGAGCGGAGAAGCCAGGAGCGTCGGTTGGCACGATGAAGCCGCGGATGGTGCCATCGTCTGCGCGGGCCCAGATCACAGCGACGTCCGCGATGTCACCGTTGGTTATCCACATTTTGGATCCATTGATGATCCAGTCGGAGCCGTCTTGGCGGGCGGTGGTGAGCATGTTGGCTGCGTCTGACCCTGACTCAGATTCGGTGAGGCCGAAACATCCAATAATGTCGCCTGCTGCCATGCCGGGGAGCCACTGTTGCTTCTGTTCCTCTGATCCGAAGCGCCAGATAGGGTACATGGCGAGGGACCCCTGTACTGACATGAAGCTGCGAATACCTGAATCCCCGGCCTCAAGTTCGAGCGCTGCAAGTCCGTACTCAACAGCTGAGGTACCAGCGCAACCGTAACCCTCGAGA
>CAXMSI010000023.1:0-14609 GCA_964196085.1 uncultured Acidimicrobiia bacterium
ACCTCGGATTTGATCGACGCCAAGGCTCGCACCGTCTGGCTCTATTACTGTGAGATCCGGGTGGTTCCCACTATCTATGCGACGGCAAGATCTGCATTCTCCCGAGTGCACCCCGCCAGTTGGACAGAGCAGCGAGGCGGCAAACTTTTTTGCAACGGTGGCCTTGCCAACCGCTGCCGGGCCAACGAGCAAGTACGCGTGGTTGGGCTGATTGAGCTCTCTCTCCAGAAGACCTGTCACTCGACCGTGCCCAATCACTCCTGAGTACATGCCTGCACTCTTTCCCAGCATTCTTGAAGCACATCTTCGAGCGAGAGGCCCGTCACGTTAATCTCGATGAATCGGCTCGGCTCGGAAGCGCGTAGTGCTGCGAACCCTTCTGATACTCGGGTCTGGAACATCAGACTTTCGTTCCCTATCCGGTCGCCGTCGTCTTGTCGGCCGAGGCCCTCAGCGGGGTCAACGCTCAGCCAGACCACCTTGTCGGGCCACGTGCCTCCAAGGCCCGCTACATTCACAGCTCTCACTTTGTCGACACCAAGCTCTCTGCCATAGCCCTGATAGGCAAGCGACGAATACACAGAGCGATCACCCAATACCCAAGCACCGCGTGCCAGAGCTGGTCGAATAACTTCGGCTGCTAGCTGAGAGCGTTGCGCTGCGAACAGCAAGGCTTCGGCCCAAGGCGTCACATCGTCGCCGTGCAGCAGGACCTCTCGAATGCGTTCGCCAGTGGCGGTGCCGCCCGGCTCCCGGACAATCTCTACTTCTTGCCCGTCGGCCTTGAGGCGAGCGGCAAGGAGTCGGACAAGCGTTGACTTACCTGCTCCCTCCACACCCTCAAATGCAAAGTACCTGTTGGTCATGCCCTGGCCTCTCGAGTCTGTGTGAGAACCGTAGCTAGTCCAGCAGCCAGGACCAATGTGCCACTTGTGAGCAGCGTGGTCCGAATTCCCAGAGCCTCTGCGGCCAGCGGACCGAGGCCCAAAGCTACAACTACTCCGAGTCGACCAAGTGCGAAGAGGGTACCGAAAGTCCTGCCCCTCATCTCGTCATCCACTGTTGCATGGAGTAGCGAGAACACCAACACGTGGGTAATCCCCACCCCTGCGCCGCCGAGGAGGGCTCCTCCCACCGCCTGTGAGATGGTCGTGGCTTGAGAGAGACCAATCACTCCGACGCCAGCAGCCACCAAACCAAGGGCAAATCCTCGCTCTCTACGAAGCGTTGGACGGTCCACTAGCCGGGTCGCAAAAACACCAAGCACAATGCCGAGGCCGAGTGCCGTGGCGACCAAGGTGAACCCATCCGATCCGCCATCGAGCACCTCTTCAGCAAAGGGCTTGCCCAATACGAACATGGGAGCACCACCGAATAGTGCTGCCACTATCACCAGGATCGGCCGCCGAATGATCCGTTGCCTGAACACGTATTTCAGACCTTCGGAGAGATCCCTAAAGCCTTCTCTGATCCCCCAACCATCGGCCCGCCCTTCGACCGACGCTCGCCTAGGCAGGACGAGGGGAAGTATCAGAACCGCTGAAAGGAAGAACGTTGAGATATCGAGTAGGAACCCAGCGTCCCATCCATCCCAACCAGGAGGAAGCAGGCCAAACAGGCCACTCGTTGAGGCAAGCCGGTACAGCACAATGCCTATGGGTGCGGTCCCGAACCCGGCCAATATCAGGAGGCTGTTACCCCGCACCAGCTCCTCCTTAGAAACCAAAACACCGAGGGCGGCTTCTCTCGCAGGCTGTCGACTCAGTGCGAACAACTCAATAGCAAAGGTAAGGACAGTGAGTTGAACCAGGGTGGTCACCCCTAGAAGACCAAACACCAAGATCCCTCGAGCAACGTCGGTTGCAATCATCACTTTGCGGGCATCAAACCTGTCAGCCACAACCCCAGCCGCCCCGCTGAAGAGAGCTCCGGCGAGAAAGCGACCAACCAAAGCTGCAGACAACCCCACCGTCTCTCCAATGGCATACCCCAGCTCGAGTGATGCAAACAGCGAGATCCAGTCACCAGTCGAGGACACCACTCCTGAGCGCCAGAGCTTGGCAAACTCGCCGCGGCGAATCATCTGCAATGAGCTTCTCGGGGCGGTTGTGGTACTCATCGGCGCAACGGTACCAGCGCGATGGAACAGACTCCTACCAAGGAGCGTGAAACTGGCCCCGTACCCGTAGAGGGCGTGTCACCCTCAGCAACAGCAATGACACCCTTTCGTCGACTCGTTCTCAACCAGTTGAAGCCGGTGTTGGAAGGTGCTGTCACCACGGTTCTTGAAGGGATTGGTTGAGGCAGATGGTCCGTCTCCACCGCCCCAAATTGCGCCATCGGAAAACAGCCAACTTTGACAAATCTCAGAAATCGGGCAACATCCCTTCGGATATGCCGAAGCCACTAATCATTGTCGAGTCCCCCGCGAAGGCCAGAACCATCTCTGGAATCCTGGGCAAGGACTACCTCGTCACCTCGTCGGTGGGCCATATCCGCGACCTTCCCGGCAAGGCTGCCGAGATCCCTCAAGGCATCCGAAAAGAAAAATGGGCACGGCTAGGAGTCAACGTGGACAAGGGCTTCAAGCCCGTCTACGTGGTGAATGCCAACAAGAAGAAGACGGTAAAAGAGCTGAAGACGCTCATGAAAGATGCCTCGGAGCTCTTCCTTGCAACTGATGAAGACCGTGAAGGAGAAGCCATTGCATGGCACCTCCTTGAAGTGCTCAAGCCAAAGATTCCTGTCAGCCGCATGGTGTTCCACGAGGTGACTCCAGGAGCCATTCAAGAAGCAGTCAACAACCCCCGCGACATCGACCAACAGCTGGTTGACGCCCAAGAGGCTCGTCGTATTCTGGACCGCCTTTACGGATACGAAGTGTCACCAGTCCTGTGGAAGAAGATCAAACCACGCCTCTCAGCTGGCCGGGTACAAAGCGTTGCTGTCCGCATCATCGTTCAGCGTGAACGAGAGCGCCTCGCTTTTGTTTCAGGCTCTTATTGGGATCTCACAGCTACCTTCACAAAAGGCGACGAGGCCTTTACGTCTGCCCTGGCAACTGTCGAAGGCAAACGAGTTGCTTCGGGCCGAGACTTCAACTCAGACGGCACAGTCAACAAAGATGCCGTTGTGGTGCTCGACAGCGACTCCTCCTTTGAGCTGGCGAAGGCGCTAGAAGGTCAGGAATACTCGGTCGAAAGTGTCGATCGTCGGCCGTACTCCCGCAAGCCATACGCCCCTTTTCGCACGTCGACTCTTCAACAGGAAGCCGGCCGCAAACTGCGATTCTCATCTTCTCGCACGATGTCGGCAGCTCAACGCCTGTACGAAAATGGGTACATCACCTATATGCGTACTGACTCCACAAACCTTTCAGAGACAGCTGTCAACGCCGCTCGTGATGCAATCACCACCGAATATGGGCCTGAGTACGTCCCTGATAACCCCAGGGTGTACGCATCCAAGGCGAAGGGTGCCCAAGAAGCCCATGAGGCGATCCGCCCAGCTGGCGACGCCTTCAAGCATCCCGACGAGGTTTCTGACAACGTTCAGGGCGATGAAGCCCGGCTCTACGACCTTATTTGGCGCCGCACAGTTGCTTGCCAAATGAAGGACGCAAGGGGCGAGTCGGTGAAGGTCACGGTTGCAGGCAGGTCCTCAGATGATCGTGATGTCACCTTCACGACATCGGGCCGAATGATTCACTTCTCTGGCTTCCTCAAAGCATACGTTCGTGCTGCCAAGGCCGGGGAAGATGCTGACGATCAGGAATCGCATCTTCCGGCTGTCGACGAGGGCGATGTTGTCGTCTTGGCTGGGATCGAACCGGTTGGTCACGACACTAAACCCCCGGCCCGGTACAACGAAGCATCACTAGTACAACGTCTCGAGGAGCTTGGCGTTGGTCGTCCGTCAACGTATGCATCCATCATGTCCACCATTCAGAACCGCGGCTACGTCTGGAAGAAAGCCAACGCGCTGGTTCCCTCCTTCACCGCCTTCGCTACCACCCGCTTGTTGGAAGACCATTTCCCCGTACTGGTCGACTACGAGTTCACTGCCAAGATGGAGGGAGACCTCGACGAAATCGCAGACGGCAACCTCGATACTGTGCCATGGCTCACCGAGTTTTACTTTGGCGACGATGGACTCAAGGAGAAGGTTGAATCGCGACTCGAAGAGATTGATCCACGTGAGATCAACTCAATTCCGATTGGCGACGATGAAGACGGCAACCCAATCGTTGCCCGCGTTGGTCGCTATGGCCCCTATGTACAGCGAGGGGAAGATCGAGCGTCGGTACCAGACGACATTCCTATGGATGAACTCACCGTCGAAAAGGCCGTGCAGTTTATTGAGGCTCCCGCTGACGACCGCGAACTCGGTGTTGACCCAGATAGCGGCCTGAGCGTCTACGTGAAGAACGGTCGTTTTGGGCCATATGTACAGCTGGGTGAGCTTGACGTAGATTCAAAGGATAAGCCAAAGCGTGCTTCGCTTCTCAAAGATATGGATCACAAGGCGCTTGACTTTGAGACCGCGCAGAAGTTGCTTGGTTTGCCCCGACTGCTGGGCGAAAACGCTGACGGCGTGGAAATTCACGTCAATAACGGGCGCTACGGGCCATATCTGTCCTCCTTCAAAGACAACCGCACACTCGAGTCCGAAGACCAGATATTCTCCATAACCCTTAAGGAGGCTTTGGCAATCTACGCCGAGCCGAAACGCCGCGGCGGCCGCCGGGCCCCCGGACCCCTCAAGACCTTTGCCGAAGATCCCAACTCCAAAAAAGCTGTGACTCTCCGTGATGGTCGGTTTGGGCCATACGTATCAGATGGCACAACCAATGCCTCTCTACGACAGGGCGACAACGTGGAAACCATCACCGAAGAACGCGCATTCGAACTCCTAGCCGAGCGCCGGGCCTCAATGTAGTGACGAAGCGGCCCCAGTTCCGGTTGCTCGCTAGCGTGAGCCTATGAAAGCTGTTGTTCGCCATAAATACGGAATGCCCGACGTGCTAGAAGTCGCAGAACTCCCAACCCCAATACCAAAGCAACATGAAGTGGTTGTAGCTATTAGGTCGGTCTCGCTAAACCTATCTGACTGGGAAAGCCTCACCGGCAGACCTGCATACGCCCGCCTGCCTGGCCTCTTCAAACCGAGGTACCCAGTCGTGGGGACGGACGTTGCTGGGATCGTGACCGCGATCGGCTCAGGAGTCACGCGCTTCAATATCGGTGATGCAGTATTTGGTGACGTTCTCGGCGGGAATGGAGGCTGCGCCGAGTTCGGAGCCTTCTCAGAAAAACTACTCACCGCCAAACCCGACTCGATCAGCTTCATGCAAGCCTCCGCGCTTCTTCAGGCCTTCACCATGGCTCACCAAGGCGTCGCTGCTAGCGGCGGCCTCCAGCCGGGCGATCAAATACTGATCAACGGAGGCGGAGGCGGTTCGGGTTCGTTCGCAATCCAGCTCGCAAAGCTGGCAGGTGCAGAGGTGACTGCCGTTGACAGCGGGTCGAAATTGGAGTTCATGAGGTCTCTGGGCGCCGACCACCTAGTCGACTACACCAAGGAAGATTTCGCCAAGTCGGGGAGCATATATGACCTGATCCTCGACCTCGTCGCAACGAGGTCCGCGAGGGTTGTTGGTAGGTGCCTCAAGCCTGGCGGCACCTACCGCGCTGCAGGGGGCTCAGTCCCCAAGATTATCGGCCTCGCTGCACTTGGTTGGCTCGTGAGAGGCCGAGATGTGGGCGTCCTTCCCATGAGACCCAATAAAGGCCTAGAGGAAGCTATCGAGCTGACCCGTTCTGGCCAGCTCGAGGTGATGATTGACAGCACCCACTCACTAGACACCGTAGCGGAGGCCCTCAGACGAATCGGGGGTGGGCAATCGCTTGGAAACGTGCTCGTGGTCCCATAGGATCAGGCTCTACAACATCGTGGCGGCAGCCTCAGCCAACGGACTCCTCAGCGATCGCTGCAGCGTAACGTGGCCGAACATGGCGTTCCCTTTGAACTTTTCGATCATCGCTGCCATGCCCCCGTACGGTGAGATATATGGGTTATCGACCTGGCTGAGATCACCACACAAGACCACCTTGGAGTCCTTGCCCATGCGGGTCAGGATCACCTTCAAGGTTGAAAGTTCTAGGTTCTGTGCTTCGTCAATGATTACGAACTCGCCCGTGATTGACCGACCACGCAAGTAGGTGACCGAAGCCATTTCGATCTCCCCTCGCTCTATCAGTTCTTCTACCACATCTCGTGACTCCTCAGGCGGGAGGTTCGAGAACAAGGCTTGAAGATTATCGTGAACTGCTGCCATCCATGGGCTCAGCTTCTCCTCTAAATCACCAGGAAGGTAACCCATCTCTTGTCGGCCAACAGCCACCATGGGCCGGTAGACCGAGACCTTGCGATAGGTCTCCCGCTCAAGAACCTGCTCTAGCCCAGCAGCGAGCGCTAAGAATGTCTTGCCCGCCCCGGCCATGCCCATGAGCGACACGGCAGGGATGTCAGGATCGAGCAGGAGATCCAGGGCATAGGTTTGCTGGAGATTCTTGGGCTCTACCCCAAAGGCAGACCGGCCGCCAACCACACGAGTAACCACGGTTTCGGGAGAGATCTCCTTCACCCTGGCCATGGCAGAGCGAGACTGACCAGCCCGCAACAACACAAACTGATTGACCAATGCCTGCACGCCGGTCAGCACCAGCTTCCCCTCAAGGAAGAGATGATCAATCGCCTCAGGATGAACCTCTACCTCCATCATGCCCGAATAGAGCTCATCAACTTGGGCGGTGTCTGCTCTGTAGTCCTCCACCGCAAGCTGCAGTTGGGCGCCTTTGATCCGCAGTGCTGTGTCCTTAGTGACGAGGACGGCATCACGCCCGTCATCACTGAGGTTGAGACACGTTGCGAGGATTCGGTGGTCGGGCTTGGTCGGATCTAACACCACCGGCATTCGCGAGGATTCGATACGGTTGAGTTCGATGCGGAGCGACCCGCCATTCGGCAGCTCCACTGCTTCGCTCATTCCGCCTTGGTCAGAGGCTCCAAGCGAGTCGAGCAGGCGCAAAACCGAACGGGCGTTGGCACCGACCTCATCCATGCGGGTCTTCTTGCCGTCAAGCTCTTCAATCACTGTGAGAGGGAGGACAACGTGATGCTCATCAAACTGATAAATGGCATAGGGATCTGACAGCAGCACGCACGTATCCAACACAAAAGTCTTTTGCACAAACACTCCCTCAGTTGTCAAAGCTGCGCCTACACAAGCTCACCCGACGGCTGATTACAAGGATTTCGAACCTGTACTTGTCAGGACTTGTCGAATCGACCGGTCAAAACGGGCAGAAACGCGCATCCAATTGAACTCTTCTCGTACGAAAGATTTTCCAACTTTTCCCATTTGGCTGGCTTCGGCGGGGTGCGCCCGTAACCACTCCAGCCCCTCTACCAATTGGGAAAGGTTCGAAGTCACAAACCCGCTGACTCCCGGCAACACTGTTTCAGGAGCACCGCCGGATTGACCAGCAATCACTGGGAGCCCAGCGGCAGCGGCTTCAAGGAAAACGATTCCAAGCCCTTCAAACTCTCGCCCGAACCACCGGTCTTTGCACGGCATGGCAAATGCGGAGGCAGCAGCAAAGGCGTCGAGCACTGTCTGCCTCGAATCGGTGGCAACAACCTCAACGTCAGCCAAACTTTCCCCGGCGCGATTGGCCAGCTTCACAGCGTCGGGGCCACTACCAATGATTCGGAGATGAACAGGTGGTCCAGTAGCTTTCATCTGTTCCACGGCAGTGATCAGCAGCAGCTGCTGCTTGCGAGGAACAAATCGGCTCACACAGAGAACTGTAAAAGCCGCCTCAACTTCCACGTTCTGCACTGGCGGTTGGGTAAACCCCACTCCCAATCGAATCACATCCCTGCCCGACACCCTTTCCACCAGCTGCTTGGTGAACCCAGAAACCGAATACACAACATCGGCCTTGGAAAGACTCCGACGAAGCAGTTGGGAGAATCCCGGGACGAGTCGTCCCAGTGCAACCTCGGCACCATGAGTAATCACCCCGTATCGGATACCGAGCCGGCGCCGTAGGCCTGGCCCCATGAAGGCCAAGGGATGCGGTGCTCCAAACAGGACGAACTCCGCCTGAAACTCCAGGACTTGGCCTTCAACCCATGCTCGCATTCGGGCCGTGGGCCACATGAACCTTTTGGAGACGCGGCGCACGACACCGGGGTGGTCAGCAGCGACATCGCTGTGAGGTGCAACCACTCTCACCGAATGTTCGGTGTGTTCAACCAGCCCAGCGAGATACGACTGTATCCCGCCGTTGTCGGGCGGGTAGTCGTTGGTGACCAGCAGAATGCGGGCCATGATTGGCTAGTTCTTAGCGGCTTGGAGAGCTTCCCAAACACGGCCAGGCGTAGCCGGCATATCCATGTGCTCCACCCCGAACGGTTGAAGCGCATCGACAACAGCGTTGTGGACTGCGCATGTCGAACCGATGGTTCCTGACTCGCCAATGCCCTTAGCACCGAGCGGATTGAGCGGCGTGGGAGTCTCTGTATGACCGATGGTGATACTTGGGGTGGTACTTGCAGTTGGTATCAGGTAAGTGGTGAGGTTTGCAGACATCGGGTTGCCCCAGTCGTCGTAGAGCACCTGCTCGCTTAGGGCCTGACCAATCCCCTGGGCAACTCCGCCGTGCACCTGGCCATCGACAAGGAGCCGGTTGAAAATAGTGCCACAATCGTCAACAGCAATGTGTGCGCGCACTTCCAGAGAGCCAGTCTCCGTATCAACTTCTACGACACTGACATGAGCGCCAAACGGGAAGGTGGACGCGCCTTGGTCGAACTCCCCTTCGAACCGCAGGCCAGCTTCTAGCCCTGAAGGAATCGCCTCTAGATTGTCTGCAATCTGTGCCAGGGCGCCCCAGCCAATGTGAGTGTCGGGGACTCCGACCACTTGGACTCCCCCGCTCTGGACCACGACATCTGCCGCAGAAACTTCGTTCACGTGCGACATGATCAGCTTGGCCTTGTCCACAAGCCCTTCGGCAGAGCGAAGAACCGATGAACCCCCAAGTTGCAGCGAGCGAGACCCACCAGTCCCGCCACCCTTCGGAATGAAGGCACTATCGCCCTCGACAACTTTCACCGAGGTGTACGGCACATCTAGCTGTGAAGCGACGATCTGAGCGAAAGCAGTCTCATGGCCTTGGCCATGGCCGGATGTGCCTACATAAGCAGTGACTTGTCCGTCTTGGGCAACCTCCACTCGGCTCCACTCGTTTTGCCCGTCAGGAGCTGTGACCTCAACATAGGTGGACACGCCAATGCCGAGTTGAACTCGGTCATTGCTGACCCTCCGCAGCATTTGCTCTTCTCTCAGTGCTTCATATCCAGCTAAGTCAATGGCTAGGTCGAGTGCTGCGAGGTAGTCACCTGAGTCGTACTCCGCTCCAGTTGGGGTCGTATAAGGGAACTCAGCCTTGTCGATCAGGTTCTTCTTGCGAATCTCCACTGGGTCAATCCCAAGTCTCTGAGCACCTATGTCAAGAATCCGCTCGATCATCGAAGCCGCCTCCGGCCGTCCGGCACCTCGATAAGCATGCACGGGTACGGTGTTAGTGACGACACACTTGAAGCCAACATCGATGGCTGGAATCCGATAGGTCCCGCTAGCCATGAACTGGGTCCATCGTGGCAGGTAAGTAGCAAACAGCGGATATGCGCCAGCATCTTGGGTCAGGAGCGCTCTCAATCCAACGATTGTGCCGTCCAACTTGAAGCCCATCTCGACCGTTTGATCCTGGGCTCGTCCGTGGGTCATAGATGTGAGGTTCTGAGCCCTCGTCTCCACCCATTTCACGGGTTTACCTAGCTTCTGGGCAGCAGCAAGGGTGAGAATCTGCATGGCATAGGTGAAGAACTTTGCTCCGAAACCGCCACCAATATCCGGCATCCTGCCACGAAGGGTGCCGCGTTCCATACCAAGAATCTTGCCGATTACGAGGTGCCCAAAGATGTTCTGCGTACCGACCCACAGGTCGAAGCCGCCGTCATCGTTGGGCGTGGAAAGAGCTCCGTTTGATTCGAGGGGAACAGGAGGAACGCGTTGATTGCGGAACTCAGCTCGCACCACCACATCGGCGTCATCAAACAGCAACTCGTTACGATCGCCCATTCGGTCTACGACAACATTGGTTCCAATTTCTGGATACAGCAGAACAGCATCGTCAGCGTGAGCAAACCGAGCATCGACAATTGCATCCAGTGGTTCAATGTCAGCCCATACCAACCCCGCTGCATCGGCCGCAACCATCTCAGAGGTGGCGGCAACCACCGCTACAACTTCGCCAACGTACCTGACCTTATCGATAGCCAATGGCGGCATGGCCGTCTCTGCAGGAGCTCCTGGTCCGGGCCTCGGGCGGCCGGTCGGAAGTGTTTCAGCGGTGTAGACCGCTAGAACTCCTGGGACTTCCAATGCCTCTTCAACGTCTATCGATAGAATCTCACCATGAGCAACCTGGGACCGAACCGGGACAAGGTAAACACAGTCGTCGGGGACCATGTCGTCAATGTAGCGGCCCTCACCCTTGATAAATCGAGGGTCTTCGACCCGTTTGACTGTGTTCCCGAGGATTGATCCTTGCATTCGCAAAGGGTAACGCTCACGGGACAGTTCCGTGTGGCGTGGGGACACAAAACTACAAACTATGAACTAGAGACTCAAGCCGGACCTGTTCGTCAGAGAATCGGGTGGTCCCAGTGTGGTTCTAGGTGCGGGGCAACGCCGTAGTCGATGAGGCGGGGGCGGTCTTGACCGATGTGAATTCGGGCGACTGCTGTATTGCGCATGAAGCCGAGGCGAGGCGCTTCATCCCACCCACCACCGAGGACACCGACCACGTATGAGCGAATCGCCGAGCCATGAGAAACCAGCGTGGCATCGTGCCCATGGCCAGCAATATGGTTGACAGTCGCCTGCACACGCTTGGTCAGCGACTCCCAAGTGTCGCCAGTGGTACCCCGCGGGACGTCAAGGCGGTCGTGATAGATCTGCTTCCAGACATCGGGCCAACCACTCATCACTTCGGGAGTGGTTGCGCCCTCCCATTCTCCAAGATGGATTTCCCTGAGTCCTTCATGCTCGCTGAGCGATTCAATACCAAAGGCCGAGGCAGTGGCGACTGCTCTGGGGGTGTCGGAGGAATGCAGCTGAGCAGGAGCGGCCATCCATTTGGCGAGATCGCCTGCCTGCTGCTCGCCCCACTCGTTCAAGCCCTCACATGTTTGCCCGAGCCACCGCTCTTCGCGATTGGCATCAGTCTGGCCGTGGCGCACCAAGGTAAGCACAGGGCCTTCCCCATGGAACTTTGGCACTTCAATCTCACCCAAGTGAGCGGCATCATTGAATACCTGCAAACGCCCAAGGCCGTCCGACTCGAATTCAAGAACTGACATCGATGTGTTCTGTGCAAGCGTGGTTGGGGTCGAGGGCCACGCGTATCCGAATAGGCCAGCAATCACATTGCCGATGAACCCTCCATGAGACAATACGAGTACGTCATCGTCGTGATCAAGCTCCGAAACGAGCTGGGTGACCGAGTCAGCTACCCGCTCCCTGAACTCGAAGACGCTCTCACCGTTGCCTCCGAGCCGCACATCGCTGCCATCCTGCATGCCTGAGAAGACTTCGGGAGACTCCTCGTACGTCTCGGGAATGGACCGACCAGCCCAACTCCCGACGTGGATCTCGCGGAATCTGCTGTCGAGCTCTACTTGCTTATCGAGAAACGAGGATGTTTCAACAACCCGAAGCACGTCTGAACTGAGGATCCTCGTGAAGTTGCGCCCCGCAAGACGGCCGCCAAGCGCTGCGGCTTGCGCTTGTCCTTTCTCAGACAAGCCACCACCGTCATGGCCCTGCCAGATTTTCGAGGCGTTGTCGGGAGTCTCGCCATGTCGAACAAAGGTGATACGCATGCGGGAATCGTAACGGCCAGACAGTCCAACACGGAACGGAGGAGACGCTTTCGGGTGTAGGGTGGCCTCGGCCCAATCCCCTCAGGAGAACGATCGTGATCGAGGACTACATCAGAGACATCCCCGACTTCCCGAAAGAAGGGATCCTGTTCAAAGACATCACCCCCCTGCTGGCGGATCCCGACGGACTCCGCCAGGCCATCGATGCGCTCGCAGATCTTGTGGATCCAAGCGAGTATGACACCATTGTCGGTATCGAGTCACGCGGATTCATTTTTGGAACGGCCCTTGCCTACAAGCTCAACAAAGGCTTCATCCCAGTTCGCAAACCAGGCAAGCTCCCTTCGGCAACCGCCTCAGTGACGTACGACCTCGAGTACGGATCCGACACTCTTGAGATTCACCTCGACGCCCTCCAACCCGGCGAGCGAGTGCTCATCCTTGATGACCTTCTGGCGACTGGCGGCACGATTGAGGCGTGTATACAGCTCATCAAGCAGGTCAATGCGGTTGCGGTTGGGGCGGCCTTCGTCTTGGAGTTGGGCTTCCTGAATGGTCGTGCCCGAATGGGCGACGTCCCAGCCCACACGCTGGTGTTGGCCTAGCTTCGGCCACCAGGGCTCAGGCGAGCGGCAGCAGCTAGATCACTATCAGTGCAGTCCCTACAACCGCCAGGGTCGCCCCGGCCCAAGCACCAAGGGCTGGGGACTTCTTCGTCCAAATCCAAATCAAGGGCAGCTGCGCAGCCGGAGCTACTGACACCAAGACCGAGACAACGCCTGGATCACCTTCGCTGAGCGCCATCAACATCAACGTCTTGCCAAGCGCCATGCCAATTGCTCCGGACAACACCACCCAACCCAACAGTTTGAGATCAATACGAACCCTTTCGCCCCGCCGTTGGTTGCGTTCAAACAGTGGCATGAACAGGAAGAGTCCAACCGTTCCGGCGATTGCCCTCACAGCAGCGCCAGTCCATTCGTCGAGGCTCCCATCAAAAACTGGGTCGGCAATGATCACCGCAACGGCCTGCCCAGCCGCTCCGAGGAGCCCAAACCAGACGCCAGTTTTGAGAGAACCCTTCACCTCCTCCCAAGTGTGCGACTGACCGGGGCGGGTGCCTTTAGCAATCGCCAGCACCACCCCAGCTAGCACCAAGACCGTTCCGAAGGCGGAGCGAGCTGTGAACCGCTCGCCGTAGATTGCAGCCGATACCGCAATCGTCATTGGAGCGTTGGCCGTAAAGAGAATTCCAGTCCGCCGCGGTCCCAGGCGAGCAAAAGCCTCGAAGAGAGCTGCGTCGCCAAGTGAGAGTCCGATGAACCCTGATATGACGAGGGGAAGCCAGTCTGATGAGCCGACGGTTCCCCAACCCCCCACCGCCCACGCAATAGCCGCAAGGAGCACCGAGACAAAAACCATCCTGACACGCACAAACCTGGGGCCTCCCAAAACACGAGACGGATGGGCGGCAACAAGGCCACCAAAAGCCCACGATACGGCAGCGCCTATGGCGAAGAACTCAAACCTCATAGGCGGACCCAACCGAGGATGAGGACGCAGTTTGCTCGATTGGCATGCCAGCTCCTAACGACGTCGCTGTAGTTTCGTAGGAGCCTCACTGTCGTGCCGTCAATTCGAGGGCTTTCTTTGCGTTAGGTCAACTCTCGTAGGTCGCCTGGCACATCGACCGCATACTGCTGCAACATGTTGAGCTCCAGGATCGAGAGTACGTCCCTGGCGGTTGCTGCCAATACAACCGGACAAGCAGCACCAGCGTGATACGCTCGCAACCAGTTCCTTGCGGTCACACACCAACGATCCCCTGGCACCAGGCCAGGGAAACCATATGCTGGGTTGGGCATCACCAGGTCATTGCCAATACTCAATTGGTGGTCCAAGAATTCAGGGGTCATGACCCCACAGATCGTATGACTACCTCCATCGACAGAGTCGGTTCTGCAGCTGCCATCACGAAACCAGCCCGTAAGTGGGTCAACGCTGCAGCTATCGAGTGGGTCACCAAAAACATTCAAAGCCATGGAACCAGTATGCCCGCTATCCAACCTGTGGTGCGAGTTCTTCCCGGAGTCTTGATCCATGGTTGCGAAATCTCGAGATGGACGGCGATCACGGCCGGAAACAGAGAACGCCCATGCCCGACCGATCCAAGTCAGAACCCAGTCCGATTCACGGACTCTAGGTTGGGGTTCACAGGTCATGATCCTCGTCCTGGCTTGCTCAGTTCCCAGCAACAACAGACAGCACGCGCAATACTGGCGGAATGGAACTAAGAACTATTGAACTGGTTGGGTCTGGTTACGAGCGCGGCCTAACGCACGGAAGCGTCGCAGCCGAACAAATTCAGGCCTATACCACCGAACGATTGCAATTGGTCCAAGAGGGTGGCTGGACAGGCGGAGAGCTAAGCCGGTCTGCGGTGCTCGGTATCGCGTCTGAATGCCTACCAGCCCACGAAGCGTTCAGCTCTGACCTGTTCGAGGAACTCAGGGGGATCGCGCACGGGGCTGACATCACCCTGGAAGAAGCCCTAATAGTTGGCGGGTTCACCGACTTCGTGGACGTCGTGC
>CAXMSI010000024.1:0-5071 GCA_964196085.1 uncultured Acidimicrobiia bacterium
AAGCCCTAAAGAAGCGCCAATCATAAACGTCGCCAATACGGCAACTGATAGAGTTGTTAGGGTCTGCGCGTGACCTCCTGGAGAAGCTTTTCTGAAGCCGAGCCGGACTTTGCTGCTGGGATCCGTAAATACTTCGATCTCAACGGGCATAAAGTGCTCGGGACCATCAACTCCGACGGGGGTCCGCGGCTCAGTGGTATCGAACTACAGTTCTGCCTCGGAGAAGTCTTTCTGGGCTCCATGTTCAACGCTGCGAAAGCCAAGGACCTATTGCGGGATCCCCGGATGTCGGTGCTCTGGTCGCGCCATTGAGGTCACCGACAAGGCCGAAATCGAGGCTTGGGGAGGTACACAAGACCATGATCCATCGGCCCTCGGTGCATTTCATCTCTTTGTGATTGAGATTGAACAGATAGTGTTGGTTGAACTCAATACAGGCCGAGACGCGATGATTGTGACCTCGTGGACACCGTCAGGGGGAGTCAAAGCCACAAGCCGCTAGAGCCGTAGTAATATGACCGATTGAACAGCTCTTGATGCGGGTATGCTTTGCTGAGTCCAAGGAGAAGCCCCGTGTTTGTCGATATGCCGCTGGAAGAACTTCGACAGTACCGGCCAGAGGTGGCAGAGCCCGCAGACTTTGATGCTTTCTGGGCAGAATCGATGGCTGATTTAGGGGAGCTGGATCCCGTCTTCGAACCTGCCAACACGGTGATCAAGAGCGTCGACGTGTACGACGTGACGTTCACTGGGCACGGGAAGGTTCGTGTCAAGGCATGGCTGCTGGTCCCCAAGGAATTAGAGGAATCAACCCCGGTGGTTGTGCAGTTCATTGGTTATTCCGGCGGTCGGGCACGACCCCAAGACTGGCTCGAGTATTCAGCTGCTGGCTTCCCTCATTTGGTGATGGATTCCCGAGCCCAAGGAGGCGGATGGGGTGGGTCTGACACCTTTGACTCAGGCGAAGCTGGAGCTCCCTCGGTTGCGGGATTCATGACGAAGGGAGCCGCCTCCCCGGATGATCACTATTTCACCCGAATCTTTGTCGATGCTGCCAGAGCTATGCAAGTGCCTGGCGCATTCTCACTTTTGGCAGGCCGCCGAGTTGTCGCCGCGGGAGGGAGCCAAGGAGGGGGATTAGCCCTCGCTGCAGCCCACCTAAGCAACGCAGCCGCCGCGGTAATGTCCGACGTACCGTTTCTAGCCAACTTTGAGCGGGCAGTGGCAATGACGGATCAGCTTCCTTACTTCGAGATTACAAAATACTGCTCCATATACCCAGAACGCGTCGAGGAGCTATTCAAGACTCTGTCCTACATCGACGTAGTGAACCATGCCAAGCGGATCCACTTGCCTGCGTTGTTCAGTGTTGGATTGACCGATATAGTCACGCCGCCTTCTACGGTTTTCAGCGCCTATAACTTCTACAAGGGCCCGAAGGACATCGAGGTGTACCGTTTCAACGGTCATGAAGGCGGGGGCAGCTTGCATTTCGAGAAAAAGGTGGCCTTCCTTGGCCGATTCTGAGGTGCCTATACCCGCCCAAGCTACGCCGGTGCAGCTGTTTGTCACTTGCCTTGTGGACACGCTCGCGCCACAGATCGGTGAGGCGACCGTTGCTGTACTCGAGCAAGCAGGGTGCTTAGTAGCCTTCCCCTCTGGTCAGACATGCTGTGGTCAACCGGCCTTCAACGCTGGGTTCAATGACGAGGCGGTAGTCATGGCCAGACACACAATTGATGTTCTAGACGCCACCGAAGGGCCGATCGTTGTGCCATCAGGGTCGTGCGGAGACATGATCGTCCACCACATCCCTGAGTTGCTGGCCGATGACGTGGCCTATGCCGCGAGGGCGAACGCAGTGTCTAAGAGAACGAGAGAACTGACCCAATTCCTTGTTGACGACATAGAGAGCCCAGCGAGAGTTCGCTCGGAGGAATCTGTTGCCTACCACCCATCGTGTCACGGCCTACGGAACCTTGATCTCGGTACGCAACCAGAGGTACTTCTAGGAGATATTAGACGGGCTGACCTCGGAGACGAGGCTGAGGTGTGTTGCGGATTTGGGGGTATGTTCGCGATCAAGCAGGCGGCAGTGTCGGGCGAATTGCTCACGCGAAAACTCGACGCCATTGATGCTTCAGGAGCTGGAGTTGTGTGTGGCGGTGATCTCGGTTGCCTCATGCACCTTGAAGGCGGAGCGAGGCGGAGGGGTATGGATGTTTCGTTTAACCATATTGCCGAACTCATTGAGACCGAAGGGACCTGATCGTGGCGAAGAGCGCTCTCGATCGTCGAATTGCCAAGGAACTGGCAAATTCCCACAAATCTGAGGTTGTACTTACTGCATCTAAGCGGCTGACGAAGCTCAGGGTGACAAGTGATGAGTTTGCACCGATGGATGCGCTGAAGGCGCAGGCACGGTCTATCAGGATGAAATCGTTGGAGGATCTGCCTGACCTACTTGGTCTGTTCGCTGACAACGTGCAGCGCAGAGGCGGCTCGGTATTCTTTGCCGGCGACGGAGACGAGGCCACCCAATACATCGTTAAGCTCGCCGAGGCTGAAGCGGTTTCATCGGTTGTTAAGGGCAAGTCGATGGTGACTGAAGAAATTGAACTCAACCATGCCTTAGAAGCTGCTGGAATGACTGTGGTTGAGACCGATTTGGGTGAGTACATTCTGCAGATTGCGGGGGAAACCCCGTCGCACATCGTTGCTCCAGCCATGCATCGCTCGAAAGAAGACGTTGGTGAGCTGTTCGAGGAGAAGTTGGGTCTTCCTTATACCAGCGTGGCTGACGAACTGAACGCAGCGGCGCGAGCCATCTTGCGAGAGAAATTCCTTGCAGCTGACATGGGAATCACTGGGTGTAACACCGCTATCGCTGAGGCGGGCACTGTGTGCCTTGTCGAGAATGAAGGCAATGGCCGACTTACTTCAACTGCACCCAGAATCCTCGTTGTGGTGATGGGGATGGAGCGAATTGTTCGGAACCTCGAAGAAGCTTCTGTGATCCTGAGTGTGCTTGCTCGCTCAGCCACAGGTCAGACGCTGGGTACCTACATCAATATGGTCTCCGGTGTCCCTGTCGGCGAAGTCGACGGCCCCGAGCAGTTCCATGTCGTGATTGTTGACAACGGACGTACCGACATACTTGCTGGGGAGACCGCTGAAATTCTCGGATGTATCCGTTGCGGAGCTTGTCTCAACGTTTGCCCGATCTTTCAGACGATTGGCGGCCATGGATATGGAACTGTCTACACAGGTCCCATTGGATCGGTAGTTTCCCCTGGACTCCTTGGTGTCGAAGATTGGGGGGAACTCGCCCATACGTCCACCCTGTGCGGTGCCTGTGAAGAGGTGTGTCCAATCGGCCTTGAGATTCCAAGAATGTTGCAGCACATTAGGACCCAAACCGTTGCGGCCGGTCATTCTCCGGGATGGCTGAAAGTTGGCATGAAGGCGTATGCAAGCGCTGCGAGTGACCCGAAGAAGTGGAGCAGAGCCCAAGGGTTCGCTGGCCTTGGTGCCGGGCTACTTCGATCCGAAGATGGGTGGCTCAAAAGCTTGCCTGGGCCAGGGAGGGGCTGGACTCAGGTGCGGGACTTTCCCCCTCCGCAAAGGAAGACCTTCAGGCAGCGATGGGGGGAGCGCGACCATGGAACGAGTTGAGTTTCTGGCGAGAGTGACTGCTGCACTCGGTGCGAAGAAAGTGCCCCAGGTCCCGGACGCGCCCGCGGTTGCGATCGGTTCTAGCCAAGATCTCGTGGCACAGTTCGTGGCCGCGGCGAGCGACGTAGGCGCCTCGATCCACCGAGCCTCCTCGGGAGCGGAGGTGCGCGAGTTGGTGCTTGGCATTGCCACAGCGATAAGCGCCCGTTCGTTCATCTCCTGGGATGAAGCGCATCTAGGCGTCTTGGGGATAGGCCCCTTCCTTGAGGTGGCGGGATTGGAAGAGGTGGCCAAGCCCGGTGATTCCAATGGCGAGTCGTTCCTAACCGCCGCCGAAACTGCCGATGTTGGAGTGACTGGGTCAATTGGGGGACTTGCCGACTCCGGAACACTCATCCTTAATCATGGATCTGGCCGCGCAAGGATTGCCTCGCTCCTCCCCCCAGTTCACATCGCGATCCTTAGGGCAGATCAGCTGCATGCCTCTCTCGTGAGCTTCTGTCAGGACAATCCCGACGCACTTGAGGCGTCCTCAAACCTGGTTTTCGTAACCGGCCCAAGCCGCACCGGTGACATCGAAATGATCCTGACGACCGGTGTCCACGGCCCGAAAGAAGTACACATCGTCATCGTTGAATAGCGGGTCGACCGATTTCGGGGCCAGTAGAGGGTTGATGGAGCTGTTGCTGTTAGCTTCGGCTACTTGCTCTCGATCTCCATGTTGATCGTATACCGCACCCAGTCCACCTGGTGGTCCACCTGAATCTCTCTTATGTAGGCACTGATGCGATCTTCGATCTCGCCTTCGACTGAAGGGGTGATAATCACGCCCCTAGCCCTGCCATGAAGAGCTTCAATCACGGCGAGTTCAGTACCTAGGTTGAGTCTCACATCCTTTGGCGGGTCACGGTGAAGGGCGACAACCACAATCTCCCCGTCAGGCGTTTCAAAAAGCAGGTCGGGCGCGGCTGAGCGACCGCTGGCATACAGTCGTTTCGTCTGGAGGGGGCCGCCGGCGATCAACTTGAGATCATCTAGGCCGTCAAGGGTTCCAAAGAGGGTGCGGTAGTGTGCTGCGACGAACCCGGCAAGCTGATCCTGCCCGGGGAATGCAAGGCGCAAGCCGGGGCCGCTGCCGCCAGGCCGAGGGGTGAGAAAGCTGTTGCCCGCTGCGGTAGGGGCATCATGCTCCCCAACCAGATCCCTGAGAGTCTTCTTACCTGATGATTTTTGACCGTTGAAACCAGGAAGTTTTGGCGTATCCATGCAAAGAGAAAGTTAGCAGCCCCAACTCAACTAAAACTAGAGACTAGAACCTGCGACCGCTGCTCCCTCAGATGCAGTGGAGGTGCTAGTTCTCGTGGGCGAGGAAAGGTTCCGCGGGTACGTCGCTTTG
>CAXMSI010000024.1:5081-14490 GCA_964196085.1 uncultured Acidimicrobiia bacterium
AAGGTCGGCTGAGCCGCCTCGAGGGCGGTAGAGGTTTGAAGAGAGGCTGTAGGCGCCAGAGATCTTCGCCGACACGACCCCTGCGGCTAACCAGCCATCGAGTGATTCGTGCATGGTGGCTCGGGGAATGCATAACAAATCGATTCCCTGCTGGCCGAGGTTTTGCACGTCCTGCATGAACCAGAGCTCCGAGCAGATCACCATTCCGGCCTTCGCTCCTGATATGTCGAACGGGGCCAGATTGTCGGAGCCTGCGCCGTACCAACGTGCTTCCCAGAAGCCTGATTCATTGGGAAGGTGACGCTTGGTATGCAGCTCGTTGATCTCACCAAGATTGGTGGTAAAACCGCGGTTTCGGTTGATGCCCTTCTCGATGGTGGGTCGGGTAGATGCCATGACGACTGGGAAGTCCAACAAGAGTTCGAGCCATTCTTGGGAGACTTCAACTGCCTCTTTCCATTGGTCTTGATTCACTGTGTAGTCGGCGGCGAGCCAACGGCTAAATGGCATCTCGGGCAACAGCAGCAGATCGGAATCCTCTGCCTCAACGTGATGGGTCAAGTCCTGCCACTCTTGAGCCACGATCCCGCCATAGTTTGACAGTTGACACACGGTTACTTTCATTGGTCCAACTCCTCGAGCATGTCCACGGCATCCTGGGCGAGTTGCACTACCCGTCGACCGAACTCCTCTACATCGGCCGAGGGGTCTGCCATGGCCCCTTGCAGGTACCGAGCGTAAACGCCCTCAATAATCGCTGCCAAACGCCAGTACTGGAACGACCGGTAGTAGGCAATGCCCGAAGCGTCAGCACCGGTCGCGGCTTCGTAGGCGGAAACCATCTCTGAACGAGCAGGGAATCCGCCGACGCTTGTGGGTGCCATACCGATCCCTTCTGGAGCTGACTCTCCTTCACCAGCCCACGTGTTGAGCAGATATCCAAGATCCGCCAGCGGGTCGCCCAGCGTACAAAGCTCCCAATCGAGAACAGCGGCGATGTCGCCGTCAGGGGTGATAAGCATGTTGCCCAACCGATAGTCTCCGTGGACTACGCTCACAGACTTCTGTTCGGGGAGACGCGCAACAAGACCTGCATATGCCTCCTCCATGTGCGGGATCTCTCGCTGTTTGGAGGAGTCCCATTGGCGTTTCCATCGTTTGAGCTGACGTTCCACGTAGCCGTCGGTTCGAGAAAGATCTCCCAAGCCAATGTGTACGGGCTTGGTGTTGTGGAGCTCGGCAAGAACCTCGATGAGCCGAAGTCCAAGAACGTGGCGAGATCGGTGGTCGACAAGAGCAGCCGGAACGTAGTCCGCGTTGTGCAGCACCGACCCCTCAACGTATTCCATGACGTAAAACGGAGCATCATTTACGGTTTCGTCTTCGCAGAGTGCCAGGGTTCTGGGTACCGGCACCGGTGTGTGGCCCACCGCCTTGATGATTCGGTACTCTCGGGCCATGTTGTGGGCGGTGGCGAGAATGCTTCCGGTCGGGGGACGCCTTAGGACAACTGTCGTGTCGGCGCTGTCGGTCACCTTGTAGGTGAGGTTGGAGTGGCCCCCTTTGATGAGCTCGAACGAAAACGGTGTCGTCAGGCCAGGGACGTTTTGGGAAAGCCAGTTATTGAGGTTTTGAGAGTTGATGCCCTTCACTGGGGGAAGGATAACCGAGCGCACAACGCCGTGGCGAGTGGGGTTGCTGGGGTCAACTCGGAGGTGGTGACCCCAGCAACGGGGGTGAATCAGGAAGCGAGTTCTCTGATTCTCAGCGACTGGAAGCGCAGGACTTCCGTGATGGTTGCCAGGCCTAGGCCGATAGATAGCAGGTAGAAGGAGACGCCCAGTCGGCGAGCTGCTTCAAGCTTGATGGCCAGCAATTCAGCAGCTTCGATTGTCATCGAACCGCCGACCTGTCCAGCCACCACCAGGTGGCCAATGATCCCGCCCACGATGAGCATCATCCCCATGGCCATGAGGCCGATGAAGGCCTTCCCGGTTGGAGGCATGTTGAGCGAGAGCGCCTTGTGCTTGGTAGCGAGTTGCATGGCGCCGCCGCCGACGCGGAACACTCCAAGGATCCGGGCTATCGCAAAGGTCACTCCTGAGAACACTGATACGAACCCAACAAACATTGCTGCCGTACCGAAGTGGGCAAGTTGGGCGATCTCTGCTGCTGCTGCGCCGTCAGAAACAGCCGCTGCCTTGGCTAGATGGATCCCGAATCCGACTATGAATCCCATGAGTGACATGGCAAACATAGGTGCCCACAGTTTGTTGCCTAGCTTTTGGGGGAGGATCAGGGTTGGTTGAGTAGTTGATTGTTGGAGGTCGAATGATGTTGCGAGTGTTGTTGTCATGAGTGTTCTCCTCTGATGTGGTGTCTAGGCGCCAGCAACGATGCCGTTGAGGCGATTGAACTGGAAGCCCAGCACATTGGCGATGGTGGCGAGTGCGAGCACTATGCCGCTGAGCAGGAGGCCCAGGCTGAGTTCGCGAAGCGGTCCGAGCCATGCCCCTGCTACTGCGATCTGTGTGGGGTCTGTAATGGTGGTTCCAACGACGTACATCACAAACTGTGCGATTCCGGCCATGAGTCCGAGCATCATCAACACCACAAACGTTTTGGCGGTTGCAGGCATTTTCAGCGTCACTACTGGTAGGCCGAGCTGGAGTTGGACTTCGCCACCTCCGCGACGCAACTGGCCGAGAATGGATCCCAGCAGAAAGCTGATACCAGAAAGAAGGAACGCTTCACCGAGAAACTGGAGTCCCTGGGTCCACATGGCCGACTGGGTTGCTGCTACTGCGTCTACCCCTACGTTTGATGACCAGGAGAAGGCTGTAACGGTCCCTGCTAGGAGTGCCATCACGCCCATTGCGAGCATTGGAGCCCACATGGTTCGAGCCATCTTGTGGATCGGGAGTTCTGCTGGGGCTTCCTTTGTTACTGAGACCGCTCCGTACTCGGTAGTTAGCGTTGAGCCGACTCGGTAACTATCGGATGCGCCAGAAGCTAAGCCGGGCATAGTTGCCTTCACGGCATCGAGTCGAAACCAGATCCGAATAAGGATGCCAACCAAAATGACCGCAATTCCAACCTTGGCAGTTCCAAATGCGAGGGTGGTAAGGCCGAAAGACCACGCAAGGGTCTTTCCAGCAGCGACGCCGTCGCCGGCTTCCAAAGCCGAGGCAGCAGAGAAATTGGCCACCACCGTAACCATCGCAATTAGGAGTCCAATGGCCCCGAGAGCGATTCCTCGTTTTGTGTGAGGAAGCACCGTCGCTGCAGATGTGCCTGCTGCTGGTTCGACCAGTGTGTTGATACCCATGAGGGTTCCTTTCATTGTGTGTCGTACTTGAAGGAACCCCCCGGTGTCACCGGCTGTTCTCGAACTGTCGGGGACCCGACAATCTTTCGGGCACAAAGGCGTACCCAATGGTGTTGTACCCGGTATGGCTACGACTCCAGCGGAGACACAACACTTAGATTGGCTCGCTAGAAGCTTCGGTAGACCCGAGTATTCGCCCCTGTACCCCGGGGACCTCGAGGTTCTGAAACGAGTTGCCCACCGACTCACCAAGCTGCAAGGAAGTCACCTCTTTCGAGAGGGAGAGATTGCCACGGCAGCATTCGTAGTGGTGAGTGGGGAAGTGGAGCTATACCGCGGACTGCCCGGAAGCGAGCGAGTGGTCTCACGCGTGAGACCTGGGGGAGTCATTGGAGATATTGCTGTCTTCAGTGGGGCACCGTACGTGTCATCTGCCAAGGCCGCAGGGCCCGTTGAAGTGCTGGAATTTGAGAAGGGGCCGCTGCTCGCCGAGCTAGCCCGGCATCCGGCGATCTGCCTCAGGTGGTTGGCTGCGGGACTTAGGCAACTCGAACGGACGCAACACCGAGTGATTCGGTTGCTGCATCGAACAGTCGACGGACGACTGGCCGATCTTCTCCTTGAAGCTGAAGGCCCAACCGAGCTATCCCAAGCCACTATCGCAAGCCTGTTGGGTATCAGTCGCCAATCGGTCAATGAATCCGTGGCCTCGCTCAGGGGTCAAGGCCTCATCGAGACGGGCTATCGAAGTATCCGAGTTTTAGATCGCCCGGGCCTGCAAGCAATAACTGAAGCCGACTAAGCCTGACTTATCCCAGCCGGAAGCCGACTCCGAGTCGAGCTACTCATCGAGTTCTGGGAGGACGTGCAAGCCGGATTCGCCGATCGGCATGGGGATGACCCAAGTAGTGATTTCGGGATCGAGTGTGCCGTAGAGGTGAGGGAAAAGTGTCCCATCTCTGGCTGGTTCCCATCTGAGAGAGTTGCCCAACTTCCCAGGTTCCACAGCGATCAGGAGTAGATCATCGTGCCCAGCAAAGTGCTCGGCAGCCGTGGTTTCAATAGTTTTGTCCGAGGAAAAGTGGATAAATCCGTCCGCGAGATCCGCTTCTGACCCGGCGAAAACCCCCATCATGTCGGCGATGGCCCAATCCTCGATGGTGCAGATCTTGAAGATGAGTGATGACATTGCCAGCTCTTTATAGCGAGCGGCAAGGATACCTCAGGAGACCCTTGGGCGATAGCGGTTTCTACTCGCCGGTCGGCTGCCAAGGTGCTACAGCCAAGTCAGCGAAGAGCTCTTCATATCCGTCGTCCAAGAACACAACTGACGCTCCTCCGGCCGATCCAGGAGTGCCGTCTACAACATGATTGTTGAGCGAAAACGGATCGACTGTATAGGCAAGTGCCGAGAGCGTTAAGAAGTCCTCAGCCGAGAGATCTGTCCACCCCCACTTAACGAAGGTCTCCATCTTCTGGGGAAGGCTGCTGATGCCCTGCAGTTGCACTGCTTTCAATGCCCATTGCATCAACAGGCCGTGATGGAAAGACCTCGTGAAGTCACCCCCGGCAATGGTTTTTCGGGTCCGGGAGTAGGCCAGCGCTTCGGCTCCGGTCATATGCTGGAGGCCAGAAGAGAAGTAGGCATCAGCGTTCTTGTCTGCCATGCCAATAGGGGCGTCAAACTCGAAACCCCCAATTTCGTCGACCATGCCAACGAACCCCTTGAATCCAGTGACGGCAAAGCCCTCGAACTCAATACCCGTAAGGATGGTGGCAGTAGCAACCACCCGCTCAGGGCCATTGGATGCCATCACGTTGGTGAACTTCCCACTGGTGCCTTCTGGTGTCTCGACGTAGGTGTCACGAGGAATCCCAACAATCGATCCCCCCGATGCGTCAGGCAAGAGGGTGACAATGTGATGTGAGTCAGCCCGGAATCGTAGGGGGTTTTGGCCCGGGCGAGCGTCTGAACCAATGACGTAGAATTGACGGAGCTGTTCGCCAAACCATGGTTCAACCCCGTACGACGGCAGGTCTCCGCCAACAATCTTCCAGTCCACACCGTTGGGCGAGACCGCCAGCAGGAGGTCGCCTTCGCCCGAATGGATCACAGCGACTTGTTCGTCCTGAACAACCCCGGTGCTGATGGTGAAGACCACAGGCATATCCGAGGGGGCGATACTTGCTGTTACATGGGCTGTGAACTCTGCCGTGGCGTTCGGAATATCGCCTGTGGACCGGGCTCCGAGGAACCTCGACACCGACTCGCTGAGTCCCGCGGGGACACCGCCCACAAAGGATGCCTCCGCCAGTGGGAGGGTGGTGGTGGTAGTCGCTGGCAGTGTGGTTGTTGCGGCCGAGGTCGTGGCCGGGGCAGCTGTGGAGACAGGTGTTGGCTCAATCGGTACTTCGGTTGAAACTGTGCCGGCGGTTGTGCAGGCGCTCCCAAGAACAGCGAGTGAAAGAAGGGTTATGCCTGCAGTACGCATTGGTAGGCTCCGGCCGGAAAGGCGCATCTATAAAAATGGTGCGAAAGTTGGATGTTCTTCCGATTGGGAGAGCCTATACTTGCGCCAGTTCTAGGTCAGTTCCTACCGAGGTACACACATGGATATGTTCCTAATATTGGCCATCGTCGCGGGTATCGCCGCTCTGGCCCTGGCTGCATTCTTCGCTAAAGAGGTAAATAGCGCGCCGCAGGGCAACAGCAAAATGGTTGAGCTTTCCGCGGCGATTCGCTCCGGATCAATGACTTTCTTAAAGGCTGAGTACAAATGGGTCAGCGTGTTTGTTGTCATCATGACCCTGCTTATCGCTGTTTTCCTACGCGATGATCAGGGTGGGGTAAGAGCCGTTGCCTATGTCGTTGGTGCCGTGCTCAGCGCTGGTGCCGGGTTCATTGGCATGCGGATTGCCACTGCTGCCAATGCCCGTACGGCTGAAGCTGCCCGTACCGGTGGGATTGCACGCGCTCTTCCGTTGGCGTTTCGTGGCGGCGCTGTCATGGGATTTACCGTTGCTGGATTTGGATTACTCGGTGTGACCCTCGCATGGGTCATTACGAAGGATGCAAATATTGTTGCTTCGATGGGCCTTGGTGGCTCATCGATCGCTCTCTTCGCCAGAGTTGGTGGTGGAATTTTCACTAAGGCTGCTGATGTTGGTGCCGACCTCGTCGGCAAGGTTGAGGCTGGCATCCCCGAAGATGACCCTCGTAACCCGGCCGTGATTGCTGACAACGTTGGGGACAACGTTGGCGATGTGGCTGGCATGGGTGCTGACTTGTTCGAGTCGTACGTTGGTTCACTCGTCGCACCGATTGCTTTTGCTGCGCTCGCCTTTGCTGGCACGAACTTCCAGGCCGAGGCAATCATTTTCCCGATCGCAGTAGGCGCAGTAGGCATGTTCGCCTCCATCGTCGGGTCGTTCCTCGTGAAGCCTAAGGAAGGCGGCCATCTTTCTGCAGCTCTGCACCGGGGAACCAATGGGGCCATGGTGCTTGCTGCCCTCGCAGTCCTCGCCGTGTCATACATCATGTTTGGAGACATTGAAGGCACCCGGCCAATCGGGCTCTTCATCGCAGTTGTTATCGGACTCGCTGTTGGCTTCGTCATCGGCAAGATTTCCGAGTGGTACACCTCAGATGAATACAAGGCTGTGAAAGCTATCGCCAAGTCTGCTGAGACCGGTCCCGCGACCGTGATTCTCTCTGGCATTGCAGAAGGCATGAAGTCAGCTGCCTACTCAGTTGTAGTTGTAGTTGCAGGGATCGCTGGAGCCTTTTGGGCTGGCGAGTTCGCGCTCGGCGAAGGAGCGGGCATTTACGGTATCGCAATTGCAGCGATCGGCGTCCTCGCAACGTTGGGCGTGGTCATTGCAGTTGACGCCTACGGGCCAATTGCAGACAACGCTGGAGGCATCGCTGAGATGGCTGGGCTTCCACCAGAGGTCCGCAAGATCACCGACGAACTGGATGCCTTGGGTAACACCACTGCTGCTGTTGCCAAGGGCTTCGCCATTGCTTCTGCTGCGGTTACCTCTCTTGCCTTGTTCTCAACCTTCCTCACCGCTGCTGATGTGGATGCGATCAACGTGGCCGATGTCACGGTGATGATTGGATTGTTCCTTGGAGCTATGTTCCCGTTCTTGTTCTCATCGATGACTATTAGTGCTGTTGGACGTGCGGCCTTCACGATGATCGAGGAAGTGCGTCGCCAGTTCCGTGAGATTCCAGGGCTGCGAGAAGGCAAGGAAGGCGTACACCCAGACTCAGACAGGTGCGTCGAGATCGCCACTGAGGGCTCCCTCCGCGAAATGGTGCTTCCGGCGTCGCTAGCGGTTGCCCTCCCTCTGGTGATTGGGTTCTACAACAAGGAAATGCTCGGTGGGTTCCTTGCTGGGTCCCTTGTGACCGGGTTCCTCTTGGCTATCTTCATGTCCAACTCTGGTGGTGCTTGGGACAACGCCAAGAAGTACATCGAAGGTGGCGCCCACGGAGGGAAAAACTCCGATGCCCATCACGCTTCGGTGATTGGTGACACAGTTGGTGATCCGTTTAAGGACACTTCAGGCCCAGCGTTGAACATTGTGTTGAAGGTGATGAGCATTGTTGCTTTGACCTTCGCATCCGCCTTCTAGCCAACCAGAATTCGAACAATGAGCGGGGTCGCTGAGAGGTGGCCCCACTTTTTTTCGTCTCGCACTGGACGAACTCGCGATTGCCCCTATGCTGAAAATCACGACATGTGTTGGCTCCAAGGGGGATCCATGATTTCTAACTTTCTTACTTCAGTCGCTGCTCCGCTCCGCAGACGCGGTTCTGTGACGCTGCTGGCCATGGTGCTGGCTGTCGCTGTTGCCCTACCTTCATTCGCCGAAGTCGGTGGAGACGAGGGCGATGAGGTTGTCTCGGTGGTTCAGACAGAGACAGTTCCCACCACAGAGG
This sequence comes from uncultured Acidimicrobiia bacterium, assembly GCA_964196085.1. Lineage (GTDB taxonomy): Bacteria > Actinomycetota > Acidimicrobiia > Spongiisociales > JAENVV01 > CAXMPE01. Next base: position 13,358 of record CAXMSI010000024.1, read on the forward strand.
CAAGTCACACCGAAGAGGCCGAAGACGACGATGACGATGACCATGACGAAGATGAGAACAAAGAGGAGAGTGAAGACGAGGACGATGGCGAGGGCAGTGAGCGCTCAGCCGAGGTCCATATGCTCCTCGATGCTGGATGCAACCCTGGTCGCGGGGTTGGCAACAAGATTGGCCATGAGAAGCACGGGAAGTTCGAGTGCGAACTCGAGGGATCAGTGCATCCTGTTCACGGCGATACCGAGGGTGAGTCAGACCACCCCGGTCAGGGTCGCGGTCGTAACAAAGACAAGAAGAACAAGGGCGAAGACGACAGCTAGCGGCAGTCTGCCCTAATCACATGCGTCGGTGTACGTGCTCTCTTAGGGCACGAGTGTATTCAGTGAACTCAAGTCCAGCTAGCCCGAGTTCCGACATCTGCCCGCTACCTAAGTCTTGAAGTGGGTGTAGTCGTTCTCTGACGGACTGCCGGCCACAGCCCACATGTCGCCAGTAGACGGACGCATTACCGTGGCCCCGGCAGTCTCGATGTGATAGGGCTCACTAGACACCTGGCAAATGCACTGATCGTCCCTGAGCACGGCAAAGAAGTCGTCAAGATCAAGGTTGGCGTCGCCGCTCAAAAGGTGCTCCGCACGTTCGAGACGCTTCTCCGAGCTCTCTTGCAGATCATCGGGTCGAGGATGTTCAACAGCAGTAGTGATTGGGCTCACCGTGTGGTTGGTGTGCACCACCACCTCAGTGGTCATACTCGTCACCGAGGAGGCGTCAGGCATCGCTTCAATGTTGTAGCCCACTCCGTCAGCATCAAGGATCAAATAGTTGTGAGCACCGGAGAGGTCTGCGTCTTGGATTACTTTGAGAGCTTCAGCGGCTGAGGCCTTGGTGAGTGCCTCTCGGACAACCAGTGGCCACGTGACCCCTGGCCTCCCGTTCTTGGCATAGATGTTGTTGATTCCCACGGTCACTCCGAGCTCGTTCATACCTATTTGGCCGAGGCACCCTGTTGTGGTGAATACCATGGCTGTTGGAGCGTCGGGCCCGACGATTCTGGTCATGACCACGAACTCAGTTGCCGAGTCATGCATATCCCACGTCTGGGCGAAGTATGCCCGGCCTCCGGTGCGGCCAGCCGG